>CAILKA010000282.1 GCA_903834645.1 uncultured beta proteobacterium | reverse complement strand
TGGAAGATGGCCCAGATGTCTGCGGCCGTCTGCTCGGTGCCGGAGGCGTCCATCACCTGCTGCACCACCTGGCTGAACTCGATCTGCAGCCGTCTCGGGAGCTCCAGCCCGTACTCGGTCTCCAGCAGGTACGCGATGCCGCCCTTGCCCGACTGGCTGTTGACACGGATCACGGCCTCGTAGCTGCGGCCCACGTCCTTGGGGTCGATGGGCAGGTAGGGCATGTCCCAGATGTCGCTTTCCTGGCGGGCGGAGAAGGCCTTCTTGATCGCGTCCTGGTGCGACCCGGAAAACGAGGTGTAGACCAGGTCTCCCACATACGGGTGGCGCGGGTGCACGGGCAGCTTGTTGCAGTGCTCCACCGTGCGCCGGATCTCGTCGATGTCGGAGAAGTCCAGCCCCGGATCGACCCCCTGGCTGTACAGGTTGAGTGCCACGTTGACCAGGTCGAGGTTGCCGGTGCGTTCGCCATTGCCGAACAGGCACCCCTCGAGCCTGTCGGCGCCTGCCATCACGGAGAGCTCGGCCGTGGCCGTGCCGGTGCCGCGGTCGTTGTGCGGGTGCACCGACAGCACCACGCTGTCGCGCCGCTCGATGTGACGGTGCATCCACTCGACCATGTCGGCAAAGATGTTGGGTGTGGACAGCTCCACTGTGGTGGGCAGGTTGATGATGCACTTGCGCGCGGGCGTGGGCTGCCACACGTGCGTGACGGCGTCGACCACACGCTTGGCAAAGGGCAGTTCGGTGCCGGAGAACATCTCGGGCGAGTACTGGAAGACGAAGTCCGTCCCGGGCTGCTGCGCAGCCAGTTCGTTGAAGAGCGCGGCGTGCGAGGCCGCGAGCTCGACGATGCCGTCCTCGTCCAGCCCCAGCACCACGTTGCGCATCACGGGGGCGGTGGCGTTGTAGAGGTGCACGATCGCGCGGCGCGCACCGCGCAGCGAATCGAAGGTGCGGCGGATCAGCGGCTCGCGCGCCGGGGTCAGCACCTGGACCGTGACGTCCTGCGGGATGAGGTCTTCCTCGATCAGCTTGCGCAGGAAGTCCCACTCGATCTGGGAGGAGGAGGGAAAGCCCACCTCGATCTCCTTGAAGCCGATGGCCACCAGAGCCTCGAACATGCGCAGCTTGCGCGGGATGTCCATGGGCTCGATCAGGGCCTGGTTGCCGTCGCGCAGGTCGACGCTGCTCCAGACCGGCGGCCGCGTGATGACAGCGTCGGGCCAGGTGCGGTCCGTCAGGCCCACCGGCGCGAAGGCACGGTATTTCAAGGCGGGGTTCTTCAGCATCGGCATGACGATCAGCTCCAGAAAAGAAAAAAGGCCCGTCGCGGATGCGAACGGGCCTGTTACGGAAATGCGCGCGCTACCGTCTGGGCCCTGAGGGACCTAGTAGAAGGCAAAGGGCGCGGCAGATCATGGCTCCAAATCCTAGCGTCGCCGGGCGTGCCGTGCAACCCGGCAGCGTGGCAGATCGGCCACAGGGCTGCAGCGGATCCATCCGGGGGAGGCCAGGTCTCTCGGCCGACAGATGGCCAGCGGCTGACCAGCGCCTCGCGCGCTTCAGTCGCCTTTGAACTCGGGCTTCCTCTTCTCCACGAAGGCGCGGTAGGCGCGGCCGTAGTCGCGCGTCTGCATGCAGATGGCCTGGGCCTGCGCCTCGGCCTCGATCGCATCGGCGATGCCCATGCTCCACTCCTGCTCCAGGCACTTCTTGGTCATGCCGTGGGCGAAGGTGGGGCCGGCCGCCAGCTCGCGCGCCAGAGCCTGTGCATCAGCGTGGAGCTGCTCCGGTGCCACCAGGCGGTTGTAGAAGCCCCAGCGCTCCCCCTCCTCGCCGGACATGGAGCGGCCGGTGTAGAGCAGTTCGGCCGCGCGGCCGCTGCCGATGATGCGCGGCAGGATGTTGCAGGCTCCCATGTCCGCGCCGGCCAGGCCCACGCGCACGAAGAGGAAGGCGGTCTTGCTGCGCGCCGTGCCCAGGCGCAGGTCGGCGGCCATCGCCAGGATGGCGCCAGCGCCGGCGCACACGCCGTCGACCGCCGCGATGATGGGCTGCGGGCAGTGGCGCATCTCGATGACGGCATCCCCCGTCATGCGGGTGAATTCCAGCAGGCCGCCCATGTCGCCCGCCTCCTGCATGCGCACGAGCGGGCCGATGATCTCGTGCACATCGCCGCCGGAGCAGAAGTTGTCGCCCGCCCCGCGCAGCACCACCACCTTGACGTCCTTCGCATGGCGCAGCTCGCGGAACAGGTCGCGGATCTCGCCGTAGGAGTCGAAGGTCAGCGGGTTCTTGCGCTCCGGGCGGTTCAGCGTGAGGGTGGCGACACCGTCCTGGACTTCCCACAGGAAGTGCTGGGCTCGGTAGGCGGCGCCGTGGAAGGTTCTCATGGGGGAGGTCCTCTGTGATGCAGGATGCGGGCGGGTACCCAGGCGGATCGCGCCATCATTCCACGCCGCGCAGGATGCGCGCACTCTCCTGCGCTGCTTCCTCGTTGAGCTGCAGCCCCCGCGAGCCGGCAAGCTTGCGACGCAGGTGCTCGGCCACCGTGATGGGCTCGCTCGTGCTGGCCCCGGCTTCGGCCAGGCAGGTGGGCAGCGTGCCGATCACGGCGTCGGCATTGCCGTCGTGAAAGAAGGCAGCCGAGCGGCGCCGGATCACGCGGCCCTGCCCATCCAGGGGCGGGGGCACGCGGTGCAGGCTCGACGTCCAGCGCCCGCCCGTCCAGCGCGCCATCAGGTCGCCGAGGTTGACCATCAGCGCACCGGGCTGCGGGGTGGCGTCGATCCAGCGCCCGTCGGGGGCCTGCACCTGCAGGCCCGGAGTCACCGGATCGGCCCACAGCACGGTCACGATGCCGTAGTCGGTGTGCGCCCCCATGCCCATCTGGTCGCGCTCCACACGCGCGATGCCCGGCGGCATGGCGTAGTGGTTGAGCCGCAGCACGTCGATGGAGTGGTCCTCGTAGGGCTCGAAGTAGCGCTCGGGCAGGCTCAGCGTCACCGCAAAGAGCCGCGTGAGGCGGCGCGCCAGGCGGCCCGCCTCGTCGAACCAGGCCTGCACCGCCTGGCGAAACCCCGGCGGATCGGCGGGCCAGATGTTCTCGGCGTAGGTCAGCGCATCGAGCCCGAGGTGCGGAAAATCGCTGCAGGCTGCGCCGACGTTGAAGGCCTCGAAGAGGTCGGCCGCCGAGGCCACGCCCGCGCTGTAGCTCAGCCGCTCCGACAGCGGGCTCGTGTAGCCGCGGTTGATGGCGGGCGAGGGCGCCCGCCACGGCTGCTTGGCGGCCAGGGGCTGCAGGAAGAAGCCGTCCATGGCCCGCTGCAGCCCGTGCAGGACGGGGTCGGGGATGCCGTGGTTGATCACCTGCATGAAGCCCAGGCTGCGTGCCGCCGCGTCGACTGCGCGCGTGAGAGCCACGCTCCCGGCGGGGGCTGCGCAGTCGCAGGGGGACAGGTCGATGATCGGTATCACATGCCTTCCTCGAGGCAGGCCTTCGCGCCTGCCGAACCAGGACTGTAGGGCACCGCATGGCTGGTGCGCTGGCCACCGCGACCCTACACTGCCGCCATGAACAGACCCAACTTCCTGGTCGTGCTGGTCGACGACCTGCGCTTCGACGAGTTCGGTGCCGGCGGGCACCCTTACATGCTGACGCCCCACATCGACCGCCTGGCGGCCGAGGGTGCCCTGTTCGAGCGGGCCTTCCACACCACGCCGATCTGCAGCCCCAACCGCGCGAGCATCGTCACGGGCCAGTACGCGAGCCGCCACGGCATCATCGACAACGTGGCCCGCGATGCGATGAGCCACCGGCTGCCCAACTACCACCTCGAGCTGCAGCGCCTGGGCTACGAGACGGCACACATCGGCAAGTGGCACATGGGCAACGACGGCATGCCGCGCCCGGGCTACGACTACTGGGTGAGCTACGACGGCCACGGCAGCATCCGGGACCCTCGCCTGAATCACGGCGGGCGCTATCAGCAGCACCGCGGCTACATCACCGACATCATGAACGAGCTGGCGCTGCAGTGGCTCGACGAGCGGCCGCGCCCGGGCAAGGGCAAAGGCTCGAAGACCCGCAAGCCCTGGTCGCTCTTCTTCGCCCACAAGGCCGTGCACCCGGATGCGGAGCAGCTGGCCGACGGCACGCTCAACATCTCCGCCCAGGGCGGCTATGTGGTGGCCGAGCGGCATCGCCACCTCTACGAAGGCGCTGTCTTCCCGCCTCGACCCAACGTGATGACACCCGAGGAGGCGGCGCGCCGCAAGCCGGCCTGGGCCGAGGCTTTCCAGCTGCGCGGCGGGCCCACGGCGCAAGCCGTGCTCGGCGCACTGCAAGCGGGCACGCAGGAGGAAATCCGCGCCCGTGCCCGGATGATGGCGCCGGTGGACGAGGGGGTCGGGCAGATCCTGGAGCTGCTCGAGCGGCGCGGCGAGCTCGATGACACCGTGATCGTCTTCCTGGGCGACAACGGCTTCTTCTTCGGCGAGCACGGGCTCCTGCCCGAGCGGCGCTTCGCCTACGAGGAGGGCATACGGTCGCCCTTCATCGTGCGCTGGCCGCGCGGCGTCAGGCCCGGCTCGCGCGTGCATCCGCTCGTGATCTGCCAGGACATCGCGCCGACCTTCCTGGAGCTGGCGGGCGGCAAGCCTGGCCCGCAGATCCAGGGCCGATCGCTGCTTCCGCTGTTTGAAGCACCGGGTCGCAAGCGTGTGGCCGGGTGGCGCCGCTCGTTCCTGGTTGAGTACTGGGCCGAGCAGGCGATGCCCTGGCTCGTGGGCATGAGCTACAAGGCCGTGCGCACCGACCGCTACAAGCTCATCCGCTGGATCAACCGCGCGCGCGCAGGCGAGATCGACGAGCTCTACGATCTGCAGGCCGATCCCTATGAGATGGACAACCGCATCCGCAGTCGCACGCTCGCGCCCGTGCGCGAGCGACTGCAGCGCGAGATGCGCAAGCTGGTGGCCGACGCGCTCGGCCTGTAGCGCGGGGCGCACCAGGCGGGGCCTGGTGCGGACCTTCGCCGCTCGGGTGCGTCAGTCCGCCTTCGCGCCCGAGGCCTTGACGATGGGCACCCAGCGCGCCAGATCGTTGGCGATGAGTGCCGCAAACGAGGCCGGCGTGTTGGGCGGCGCCAGGTCGAAGCCCATCGGGCCGAGCTTGTCCTTGGCTTCGGCGCTGGCGAAGATGCGGTTGAAGGCCTGGTTGAGCCGTTCAATCACCGCCTCCGGCGTGCCTGCGGGGGCGATGAAGCCGAACCAGGTGTTGACTTCGTAGCCCTTGATGCCCTGCTCGTCGAGCGTGGGCACCCCGGGCAGCAGGGGTGAGCGTGCCAGGCTCGTCACCCCGAGCGCGCGCAGCTTGCCGTCCTTGATCTGGCTGATCACGGTAGGGGTGTTGTAGAAGCCCACCGCCACCTCGCCCGACATCACGGCCAGGATGCCCGCCGGTGCGCCCTTGTAGGGCACGTGCAGCATGTCGGCGGTGGTCTGGCGCGCGAACAGCACCCCCGAGAGATGGTGGCTCGTGCCGGCGCCGCCCGATGAGAAGGCCACGCCACCCGGCCTGGCCTTGGCGGCGGCCACGATGTCGGCCGGCGCACGGGCGGCGCTCGTGGGCGGCACCACCATGACGTTGGAGACGCCGCCGATCAGCGAGATCGGCCGGAAATCCTTCTGCGAGTCATAGCCCGGCCTGGCGTAGATGGCCTGGTTGAAGACGAGGGTGCCTTGCGAGGCAAAGGCCAGGGTGTAGCCATCGGGCGCCGCGCGGGCGACCTCGCCCATGGCCACCGTGCCGCCGGCAGCCGCCTTGTTCTCGATGACCACGGCCTGGCCCAGGAGCCTGGACAACTGCTCTCCGGCAAAGCGCGAGGCGATGTCGGCCGTGCTGCCCGCCGCCAGCGGCACGATGAGCTTGATGGGGCGGTTGGGGTAGTCCTGGGCGAGGGTGGCCGCTGGCAGCAGCAGGCCAGCCAGCGCGCACAGGAACGCGAGTCGAGAGCGGCAGGTACTCGGCAGGGGGCTCGGTGTCATGGTGGGGTGTTCCTTCGACGTAGTCTGGCAGCCAGGGATGCAGGTCGGCAGCCGATGGAAGTATGGCGCGGCCCGGAGCCCTTCGTGCTCAGTCGAGCGAGAGCTTTAGCTGCGCCACCACGCGCCTGCAAGGCTGGCCAGCGCCCTTCTCGTCGTCGATACGGTGGCTGTGCTCTGTCGTGGCATGGGGGGTCTCTCGTGAGGGGGTGAGCGGCTGGCCGGCGGCCTCATGGGGGGTCGCCGGCGTGGTCCACGGCGGCGCTGAGCACGAGCGAGGGCGTCGTGCCGATCTCGAGCGTGGCGCCAGCCGCCTGCGCATGCGGCAGCAGCGCGAGGGTGCCCGCTCGCAGCTCGACGACGGTCGAGCCGGCGTGCACGCGCGCCTGGCCTCGCAGGCAGCACAGCGCGAGCAGCGTGGCCGCTGCGGGCAGCGCCGCGCTGGCGACGTGCGCCGCCAGCGCACCGCGGGCCTTCCCGCGCCGCAGCATCAGGTTGAAGGCCTGGATCGGTGCGCCCTCGAGCTGCGCCTGCAGCGCGTCCTCGCCATCGAGCAGCAGAGCCGACAGCGGGGCTACCGCGCGCAAGGCGCTGTGCGGCGCCCCGGCCGGGGCCAGCGACAAGCCCGCGCCGAGCACAAGCGTGTGGCGCTCGATGCCGGGAAAACGGGAGAAGGCGAACTCGCCGGGGGCGATGTCGGCCAGCGTGAGCCGCCAGTGGAAATCGTCGAGGCCTGCGCCGGCGGGCCCGACCGAGATCTCGCGCGTGAGACCGCCGCCGTTCTTCCAGGGGCTCAGCGGCAGGGACTCGATGGCGATGATCATCTGCACCCACTGTCCACGCCCGGGCCGGCGGCTGTCAACGGGGCTTACGTGAGGCGTGTCGAGCCTGGCCTCAAGCCAGCGCGTGGAGCCTGGCCTGGCTCACCCCGCGCTGACCACGCGGCGCGCGAGCAGCTGGCCGAACTCACCCGTGCCGATGCCCAGAAGCTCGCCCAGCACCTGCTCGGTGTGCTCGCCCAGCCGCGGCGCAGGGCCGGGTGGCAAGGGCTCAGCCATTGAGAAGTCCAGCGGGATACGAGGGGCGAGCACCGGCCCCACGCCCGGCTGGTCGATCGTCGCGAACATCGGGTTGGCCGGCGAGCACTCCGGATCGCTGGCAACGAGCTCGGCCAGCGTCTGGTAGCGCGACCAGCACACGCCATGGTGGTCGAAGGCTTGCGCCACCTGCGCGCAGGAGCGCTGGCCGACCCATGCGCCCACCACCTGTGCGATCTCGCGCCGCGCATGAAAGCGGTCGCCCTCGCGCGAGAGGTCGAGCCCCAGGCGCGCGCCGAGCGCCTTCATCTGCAAGGCGCTGTCCGTAGCTTCGCACAGGCCTCGCCACTGCTTGCCGGTCAGGCCCACCACCATCACGCGCGTGCCGTCGGCGCAGGTGAAATCGCGCCCGAAGGCGCCAAAGAGCTCATTGCCGTGACGCTGTCGCGGCTGGCCGCGCTGCGCCTCGGCCAGGAACCCGAGGTGCGCCATCACGGCCAGGCCCACGTCCTGCAAGGCGAGCTTGACGTGCTGTCCCTGGCCCGTGCGGCGGCGGTGGCGCTCGGCGCCGAGCAGGCCCACGGCCACCATCTGTCCCGTGATCAGGTCCCAGGCGGGCAGCACGTGGTTGACGGGCTCGTCACTGTCTGGGGGACCCGTGAAGAAGGGCACGCCCAGGCGTGCGTTGACGGTGTAGTCCACCGCCGAGCCGCCGTGGCGGTCGCCCTGCAGCGTGAGCTGGATGAGGTCGGGCCGGCGCGCACGCAGCGCGTCGTGGTCGAGCCAGCCGCGGGGCGGGAAGTTGGTGAGGAAGATGCCGGCATCGTCTCCCGGTGCGGTGATGAGCGCCATCGCGAGCTCCCGGCCTTCGGGGCAGGAGAGATCGAGCGTCACCGAGCGCTTGCAGCGGTTGAGCCCGCACCAGAACAGGCTCGTGTCGTCCTGCGTCACGGGCCAGCGGTGATGGTCGAGCCCTCCGCGAAGGTCATCGATGCGGATCACCTGCGCGCCCATCTGCGCGAGCGTCATGCCGCCCAGCGGCGCGGCCACGAAGGCGGCGGCTTCCACCACGCGCATGCCGTCGAGCACGCCGGTGGCCACGTCAGGCTCCCGCGCGGGCCGCAAGAACGGCCCGCTCCGGCTGGCCCGCTGCCGGCTTGACCCGTTCCGGTTCGCCGGGGGCCGCCAGCGCGCGCTCCATCAGGCTGCGTGCGATCACCTTGAGCGCGAGCGTCTCCTCCGCGCCTTCGAAGATCGAGAGCACGCGCGCATCGACGAAGTGGCGGCTCACGGCCGTCTCCTCGGCGTAGCCCATGCCGCCGTGCAACTGCAGCGCCTCGCGCGTGACGTACTCGGCCGAGCGGCAGGCCAGCAGCTTCACGAGGCTCGCTTCCATGCGGCCGTCTCCCGCATCCACGGCGCGCGCCAGGCAGTAGGTGAGGGTGCGGCAGGCGGCCAGGCGCGCGGCCATGCGCGCCAGCTTGGCCTGCGTGAGCGCAAGGCCCGCCAGCGGTTGCCCGAAGACCCGGCGCTCGCCGCTGTAGCGGATGGCTGCGCGCAAGGCCGCGCGCATCACGCCGCAGGCGCGGGCCGCGGTCTGCATGCGACCGCCCACCATGCCGGCCATCGTCAGGTAGAAGCCCCGGCCCAGGCCGCCCTCGCCGCCCACCACGTGGGTGTCGGGCACGTGCCAGCCCTCGAAGGCCAGATCGAAGGAGTGCATGCCGCGATAGCCGATGGTGGGGATCGCGCGACCCACGAGCCGCCCGCCGCCTGGTTGCGTGCAGTCGAAGGCGTGCGTGTCGAAGGAGGGCTTTTCCACGAGCAGCACGCTCAGCCCCTTGTGGCCGAGCGAGCGGTCGGGGTCGGTGCGGGCCACCACCATCAGCAGCCCCGCCTTGCCCGCGAAGGTGCACCACGTCTTGGCGCCGTCGAGCCTCCAGCCACCCGGCACGCGCGTGGCGCGCAAGGTGAGTGAGGCGACGTCCGAGCCGTGGTCAGGCTCGGTGATGGCGATCGCGCACAGCGGCTCGCCTGCGGCGATGCGCGGCAGCCAGTGCGCCTGCTGCGCGGGCGTGCCGCCGGCCATCAGGGCGCGGCTCAGGATCTCGGGCCGCGTGATGAGGCTGCCTGCCGCGGCCAGCGAGCCTTCGGAGAGGGCCTCCGTCACCACCACCATCAGCAGCGTGTCGTCGCGGCCGTCAGGCGCGCTGCCGCCCAGCCGCTGCGGGATCGCCAGGCCGAACACGCCCATCTCGCGCATCGGCTGCAGGAGTGTCTCGGGCACGGTGAGGTCGTGCCGGTGGATGGCCTCGGCCTGCGGGGCTACCACCTCCTGGGCGAAGCGCCGGAAGCTGTCGCGCGCCAGCGCGTGCGACTCGTCCAGGGGCAGGCCGCCCACGTCGGCGTCGGATTGCGCCACGGCCTGCCCGGCCGCCTGCCATGCCTGTGCACTCCCGGCCTCGCGGCGCAGCGTGAGCCATTCGGGATCGTCTCGCAACGCCCGAAGCGCTGCCGTCTCGAGCCCCGACTCGGCGTACACCGTCTCCAGCCGCTCGAGCACCGAGACGACGGCCTCGACCGTGTAGAGGAGCGCCAGGGGCGTGCGCAGCGGGTCATCCTGAACACCATCTGGCGTGCAGGCTGCAGCCAGGCCGGTCTCGGCGGCGAGCAGTTCGGCCGCCGCCCACGCGAGTTCGAAGCTCGCCACCTGCTGTGCGTCGAGCGCGTCGGTGTCGAGCCGGCCGCTGCGGGCGCAGGTGCGTGCCAGTGCCTGCACGCCGGCTTCCAGGGCCGCGCGCAGGCGACGCAGGACGCCTGCAGCGGGTTCGAGTCGGGCGGCGGGCAATTTGATCATGTCGGTCTATTTCACCTGTGCCAGGCACATGTTCTTCTGGTCGTTCGAGCGAATGCTGTAGCAGTCGCTGCGGCGCTTCTTCACGACAGCCAGGCAC
The DNA here is from genome assembly GCA_903834645.1 of uncultured beta proteobacterium. GTDB lineage: Bacteria > Pseudomonadota > Gammaproteobacteria > Burkholderiales > Burkholderiaceae_C > Rubrivivax. The sequence goes on along the minus strand of CAILKA010000282.1, from coordinate 1,161 downwards.
ATGTGCTTGTCGTCGGAATGGCGGATCGAATAACAGTAGGACTCCTGGTTCCTGGCACGCGCCAGACACATGTTCTTGCGATCGGCATCGCGGATGGAATAGCAGGCGGACTCGCTGGCCAGCGCGGGTGTGCCCATTGTGACGACCCACGCAAGTGCGAGCGTGGCCGCTGCAAGAATCGTTCGAGATGACATGTCAGCCCCTGGGGAGGATAATTCGCGCAGGGATTATCGGAATCCGCAACAAGAAACGGCAAGTTCGCGCGGACATTTCGATGACGGGCACTACCCGGCCCGGTCGCAATTCGGAGCATTGAATGGCACGCACGCTGTCGGAAATCCAGTCTGAAATCAATCGGCTCAAGAAAGAGGCCGACAAGATCCGCTCGGCGGAAGTCAAGGAAGTGGTGAGCCGCATTCGCAAGGCGATTGCGCATTACGGGCTGACTGCGCAGGACCTGTTCGGCAAGGCTGCCGCGGCGGCCGGTGGCGCCGCCAACGGCTCGGGCAAGAAGCGAAGTGCGGCTGCAAAGAAGGGCAGGGCCGGTTCCGCCGCCAATTCCAAGGGGCCTGCCGTGGTGCGCTACCGGGACGAGAACGGCAACACCTGGGTGGGCCGCGGCAAGCGCCCGCAGTGGCTGCGCGATGCGCTGGTGGCGGGCAAGACGCTCGAGGACCTCGCCGTCAAGTGACAGCGGCGCCCGGGAGGGCGATCGACCTCGACCCTCTCGTCACCCGCCCCACAGTGCCTGGCCGATCAGGCGGCCAGGCCGGAACGTGACGAGCCGGGGGCGTCCAGGTCGGCCCTGGCGCTTCCGAGGGAGTCACGGCCGCGCGCGCACCTGCGGGCTCAGCCGCTGCCACGGCAGGTCACCCGGGTCGGCTGCCATCGGCCCGGCGGCTTTGCCCACGAGCACGTGGCTCGCATGGGGCTGGAAGTCGGCGCGAAAGTGCACCGAGCTCTTCACCACCACGATGCGCATGCGCTCGGTGTGCACGCCCACCATGCGAAGCAGCTCGCGGTCGAGCAGCTGTTTCTTGCCGCTCGTCACGGCCACGAGCACGCCGTCGATCTCCAGGCAGGCCGAGGGCCCGAGCTGCACGGTCAGACCCTTCATCATCGGGCCCTTGAGCGTGCAGCGGCCATCGGCGAGCGCGCGCA
>CAILKA010000281.1 GCA_903834645.1 uncultured beta proteobacterium | reverse complement strand
CCGCAGCTTCTTCCTCGACGAGCTCGGCCAGGACTACGTGCGCACCGCGCGCGCCAAGGGCCTGACCGAGAACGCGGTGATGTTCAAGCACGTGCTGCGCAACGCGATGATCCCGATCCTCACCAACATCGGCCTGGCACTGCCGGGCGTGTTCGTGGGCTCGTTCCTGATCGAGGTCTTCTTCTCCATCCCCGGCCTCGGGCGCGAGGTGCTGCTGGCGGTCAACCGCAGCGACTATCCCGTGATCCAGGCGGTGGCCGTGTACCTGGCGATGCTGACGATGGTGATCAACCTGATCGTCGACCTGCTGTTCAAGCTCGTGGACCCGAGGGTGGTGCTGAAGTGACGACTCTGGCTACTCCTGCAGGCGCCGCCGCGGGCGCTCCCGCCGCCACGCGCTCCGAGGGCGTCTGGCACGCCGCCTGGCGGCGCTTCAAGACCGACCGCGTCGGCGTCGTCTGTGCGGTCATCGTGCTGAGCTTCCTCGTGCTCATCGCGTTCTCGGCCCTGGGCGTGGTGGCCAAGAACTGGCAGGCCGAGGTGGGGGTGGCCAATGCACCACCCACCTTCATCGGCCCGCGCCCGGCAGAGGCCGTGGGCACCGTCGAGGTGCCCAAGGGCCCCAACGCCGACCTCTCTGCGGTGGACCCCCTGGCCCCACGCTATGCCGAAATCGACGAGGCCGCCAAGAAGTACCGCACCGCCGACACGGTCAAGGCCGAGACGCTGCCCATGGGAGCCGACAAGCTCGGTCGCGACGTGCTGTCCAAGGCCATCAAGGGCACCGAGATCTCGGTGTTCGTCGGCGTGCTCGCCGCGCTCGTGGCCACCCTCATCGGCACCCTGCTCGGGGCCCTGGCGGGCTTCTTCGGCGGCAAGGTGGGCGACCTGCTGGAGTGGCTCTACAACGTCTTCGAGGCCATCCCCGGCATCCTGCTGATCTTTGCCTTCGCCGCCGTTTTCGGGCGCGGCATCGGCACCGTCGTGCTGATCCTGGGCCTGACCGGCTGGACGGGCCTGTACCGACAGGTGCGCGCCGAGTTCATGAAGCACGGCGGGCGCGAGTACGTGCGCGCGGCCGAGGCCATCGGCGCGTCGGCCACGAGCCGCATGTTCAAGCACATCCTGCCCAACATCAGCCACGTGATCCTCGTGCGCATGGGGCTGCTCGTGGTGGGCTTCATCATGGCCGAGGTGATCCTGTCCTACCTCGGCCTGGGGGTGGGCGTGGAAGATGTCTCCTGGGGCACGATGCTGGCCGAGGCGCAAAGCGAGCTGATCCTGGGCCACTGGTGGCAGCTCGCCGCCGCCACGCTCTTCATGTGCGCCTTCGTCACCGCGTTCTCGCTGCTGGCCGATGCCGTGCGCGACGCGCTCGACCCGAAGCTGAGGGGCCTGGAATGAGCATGCTGCTGAGCATCCGAGACCTGCGGGTCGCCTTCCGCATGGGCAAGAGCGGCGGAGTGGCGCAGCGCGCGCAGGCCGTGGGCCGCGACGACAAGGGCGTGAGCTTCGACATCCCCGAGAACACGATCGTCGCCCTCGTGGGCGAATCCGGCTCGGGCAAGAGCGTCACGGCCATGTCGGTGCTGAACCTGCTGCCCGACAACGCCGAGCGCCAGGGCCAGGTGCTGTGGCAGGGGCGCGACCTGCTCAAGGCCACGATGCCCGAGCTCCAGGGCCTGCGTGGCAAGGAGATCGCCTGCGTCTTCCAGGATCCGATGTCCTCGCTCAACCCGGTGTTCACGGTCGGGGCACAGCTGGCCGAGCCGCTGATTCGTCACATGGGCCTGCCCAAGGCCCAGGCCATGAAGCGCGCCGAGGAGCTGCTTGGCGAGGTCGGCATCCCCGAGCCGGGCCGCCGCATGAAGGCCTACCCGCACGAGCTTTCGGGAGGCCAGCAGCAGCGCGTGATGATCGCGATGGCGCTGGCCTGCGAGCCCAAGCTGCTCATCGCCGACGAGCCCACCACGGCGCTGGACGTCACGATCCAGCGTCAGATCCTGGAGCTCATCGGCAAGCTCAAGGCCACGCACCGCATGAGCGTGCTCTTCATCAGCCACGACCTGGGCGTGGTGGGCGAGGTGGCCGACCATGTCGTCGTGATGCGCAACGGCCTGGTGCGCGAGCAGGGTCCCGTGGCGAGCATCTTCGCCTCGCCGCAGGATCCCTACACCCAGGCACTGCTGGCCTGCCGGCCGAGCCTCACGGCCAACCCGCGCCGGCTCATGGTGATCGACGACCACATCGCGCAGCAGGGCGCCGATGCGCCCGCTCCCGCGGCGGCTGCCTCAGCCGCAAAGGATCCGAACGCCCCCGTGGTGCTCCAGGTGCACGCGCTGGCCAAGAGCTTCTTCCTGCGCGCCGGGCTGTTTCGCAAGCGCGAGTTCAAGGCGGTGCAGAACGTCAATTTCCAGCTCCGGCGCGGACACACGCTGGGCGTGGTGGGCGAGTCGGGCTCGGGCAAGACGACGATGGGTCTGACGCTGCTGCGGCTGCATGAGCCCACTGCCGGCAAGGTGATCTTCGACGGCAAGAACCTGCTCACCCTCACCGACCGCGAGCGCCAGGCGATGCGCCGGCGCATCCAGATCGTCTTCCAGAACCCGTACGCGAGCCTGAACCCGCGCTTCACCATCGGCCAGACACTCATCGAGCCGATGGAGATCCATCACATCGGAGCGAACACCGCGGAGCGCGAGCAGCGCGCACGCGCCTTGCTGGAAAAGGTGGGGCTCGACGGCAGCGCCTTTGCGAAGTACCCGCACGAGTTCTCCGGCGGCCAGCGCCAGCGCATCGCCATTGCGCGCTGCCTCACGCTCGATCCCGAGGTGCTGGTGCTCGACGAGGCGGTGAGCGCGCTGGACGTGTCGGTGCAGGCGCAGGTGCTCAACCTGCTCAAGGACCTGCAAGACGAGCTCGGCCTGTCCTACGTCTTCATCAGCCACGACCTGGCGGTGGTGCGCTTCATCAGCGACGAGGTGCTGGTGATGAAGGACGGAGAGGTCGTCGAGCAGGCCAGCGCCGAGCAGATCCTGGCGCATCCGCGCCAGGAGTACACCCAACGGCTGCTCGCGGCCATCCCGCGCGGCTACCAGGGCCAGGCCACCGCCTGAAGGCGCACGGGGCGCCCCCGCCCCTTTCGCGCACGCGCGTGCGGAAACACGCCGGAAACCCGCGCCCGGTACGCTGGCCGGCCCCTTCCCGCACAATCCTGGCCCATGAACCCCCAGCTTCGAGCAGGCTGGCTGATGCTGGCTGCGCTCGGCGCTGCGAGCCCGGCCTTTTCCCAGCCGACCCCGTCGTCCCCGTCCAGCCCCTCTCCTGCACCCCGCCCGGGCGGCGCCTTGCCGCCCGCCGGCGCCGCTTCGGGAGCCGCACCCGGCCGACCCGCTGCCGCACCCGCTGCCGCACCCGCAGCGGCCCGGCCAGCCACGCCTGCAGCCGCCAGTGCCGCTGCGCCAGGGGTCTCACCCGGCGTGGCCCCCACTGCCACCCCGGGATCCACGGCCCCGGGCGCCGCGCAGCGCGTGGAGATCACGGGCGGACGCCAGAGCGACACCGAGGAGCGGCGCCGCTCCACCGCCGCGAAGATCGTCATCGGGCGCGAGGAGATCGACAAGTTCGGTGACGCCACGCTGGGCGAGGTGCTGCGCCGGCTGCCTGGCGTCACCACGCCCGGGGCCCCGGGCCGCGGCGGGCCGCCGCGGCTGCGCGGGCTGGGTGGCGGCTACACGCAGCTGCTGATCGACGGCCAGCGCATCCCGCCGGGCTTCTCGCTGGAATCGCTCACGCCCGAGCAGGTCGAGCGCATCGAGATCCTGCGCGCGCCCACGGCCGAGACGGGTGCGCGCGCCATCGCGGGCACCATCAACATCATCACCCGCGAGGGCTTCAGGCGGCGCCTGAACGACCTGCGGCTCGGGATGGGCATCGAGCATGGCCAGGTCTCGCCGGGCATCAACTGGACGCACAACGACAGCTCGGGCAACCTCATCTACAACCTCTCGGGCTCGGCCTTCAGGGGCCACCGGCGCGACGAGAGCACCACCGACACGCTCGACGAGAGCGTGGCCACGGGCCAGGTGCTGCGCGCGCAGCGCGAGACCGCGCAGCTCGACAACCGCCGCACCGGGCTGAACCTGACCTCGCGGCTGAGCTGGCGCCTGGGCGAAGGCGGCGACTCGATCACGCTGATGCCCACCGTCTTCGCCTCGCAGGCCGAAGGCAAGCGACGCTTTGCGCTCTCGCAGTCGATCGGCACGGTGCCCCCTCTCTACGACAGCGGCGACTCCGACACCGACTCGGGCTTCACCACCGCGCGGCTCAACGTCATGTGGCGCCAGCGCCTGGGTGCGGCGCGCCTGGAGCTCAACGGCGGCATGGGCGGCTCGCGCTCGCACAGCGACTCCGAGCGGCGCGAGTTCACGGCCGCCGCCGGCGCCTCGCCGGTGCGCACGCTCACCGATTCCTCGCGCACGCAGCAGAACTCGCTGAACCTCAACACCAAGGTCTCCACGCTGCTGGGCGGCGGCGCAGGCGGCAGCGGGCACAGCCTCGTGGCCGGCGCCGAGATCGATGCGCAGCGCCGCACCGAGAGCCGCACGACGCTGCAAAACGGCCTGCCGCTGCTGACCGATTTCGGCGACAACCTGCAGGCCTCGTCGACCCGCCTGGCCGCCTACGCGCAGGACGAGTGGTCGATCAACCCCAACTGGGCCGCGCACGCCGGCCTGCGCTGGGAGGGCATCACCACGCGCGGGGACGCGCCCGATGGATCGCCGCGGCCCGAAAACCGCAGCAGCGTCCTGACCCCGCTGCTGCACGCCGTCTACAAGCCCAACCCGCGCGGGCGCGACCAGCTGCGCATGAGCCTGACGCGCAGCTACAAGTCACCCGACCTGGGCAACCTGATCGCGCGGCCGACGGTCAACAGCCGCTACCCCGTCTCCGGCCCGAACACCCCCACCGCGCCGGATCGCGCGGGCAATCCCGACCTGCGGCCCGAGCTGGCCATCGGCCTGGACGTGGCGATGGAGCGCTACCTGGAAGCCGGCGGCCTCGTGAGCGCCAACCTCTTCCACCGCCGCATCACCGACCTGATGCGTGGCGTGACATCGCTGGAGCGGGTTTCCTGGAGCCCGGTGCCGCGCTACGTGTCGCGCACGCAGAACATCGGCAATGCCGTCACCCAGGGCCTGGAGCTGGAGGCAAAGTTCCGCCTCGACCAGCTCATCACGGGCGCCACGCCGGTGGAGCTGCGCAGCAACCTGAGCCTGTTCCGCTCGCGGGTGGAGGGCGTGCCCGGGCCGGACAACCGCCTGGACAGCCAGGCCAAGGCCACGGCCAACATCGGCGCCGACTACCGCATCCGCGGCACCAAGCTCACGCTCGGGGGCAACCTCAACTGGGTGCCGGGCTACCGCACGCAGCTCTCGGCCGAGCAGGTCACCACCGTCTCGACCAAGCGCGTGTGGGACGCCTTCGGACTGTGGACCTTCAACCCCAACATGGGGCTGCGCGTGCTGGCCAGCAACCTCGCGCCGCTGGACTACGTGGGCACGAACGCGATCCTGGTCGATGGCCTGCGCGAGTCCACCCGCACGGTGAACCCGGGCTCGACGAACTGGCAGGTGCGACTCGAGCTCAAGCTCTGAGCGCCCCGCATCGCTGCCCGCCGCGGCAACGAAGGGCGGGCCTCAGGACGGCCGCGACAGCCCGAGCTTGTCCACCAGGGCCTTCTCGCGCCTGAAGGTCTCCTCGGCAAAGCGCGTGTACTGCTCCGGGCTCATGTGCAGCAGCGTCTGGTCGTAGCGTGCCAGCACCTCGACGTGGCTGGGCATCTCCATGGCCTGCTTGAAGGCGTCGTGGATGCGCCGCACGAGCGCCGCGTCCATGCCCTTGGGGCCCCCGAGCCCGTAGGGCGAGGCCTGCACGATCGGGATGCCCACCTCCGTGAGAGTGGGGACGTCCGGGAACTTGGGCAGCCGCTTGTCGCCCCAGGTGACGAGCACGCGCAGCCGCCCCGAGGCCACGTGCGGCGCAAAGCCCGTGGAGTCGGCCGCGGCCATGATCTGCCCGCCCAGGATCGCCTGCATCATGTCGGCGCTGCCCTTGAAGGGGATGTGGTTGAGCTCGACGCCGGTGCGCTGCGCGATGTCCTCCATCGTCAGGTGCGGGCTCGTGAGCACGCCGGTGGAGCCGTAGCTGAGCTTGCCCGGGTTGGCCTTGGCCCAATTGATGAAGCCGGCGAAGTCCCTGATCGGCGACTCGGTGGGCACGACGATGCCAAACGCATAGCCGGTGATCCCGAGGATGTAGGTGAGGTCCTTCACCGGATCCCAGGTGATGCGCGTCGTGTAGGGCAGCCGGAACACCCCCAGCGGAATCTGCGCCAGCGTGTGGCCGTCCGGGCGGGACTGCTGCATGGCCTGGGCAGGCAGCGTGCCACCGGCCCCGGGGCGGTTTTCCACCACCACCGGCTGGCCCAGGAGCTTGGCGGCGTTCTCGGCCAGGGCGCGCATCGTGATGTCGGTGGGCCCGCCGGCCGGAAAGGCGATGAGCAGGCGCACGGGCTGGCTGGGCCAGGCACCTTGCGCGCGCAGCGCGGCCGGGCCGGCGAGGGTGGCGGCTGCCGCCGCCTGCAGCAGGTGTCTTCGTTGCATGGTGTGTCTGCGTCCTTGTCGTCTGGTGCGCACGGGGCTGGCCGCGCCCGCGCAGTATCGGCGCGCGCCCCCGGCGCCCGCCTCGGGATTGCCCCGCGGTGTTCGGCCGGCACGCGCACGGGCACACTATGCTGCGCAAGCGCTCCGCGCCGCCCATACCCCCACATCAGGAGACACGCCCCATGATTCGCCGCCGTTCCGCACTGACGCTCCTGGCCGGCGCCGCCTGCGCGCCGGCTGCGCTTGCGCAAGCCGCCTGGCCAGCCCGGCCGGTGCGCATCGTGGTGCCCTTTGCCGCCGCGGGCACCACCGACATCCTGGCGCGCGCGCTCGCGCCCGAGCTGCAGCGCGCCTTCGGCCAGCCCTTCGTCGTGGACAACAAGCCCGGCGCGGGCGGCAACACCGGCTCGGCCGAGGTCGCCAAGGCGGCCCCGGACGGCTACACGCTGCTGATGGGCACGGTGGGCACGCACGCGATCAATCCTTCGCTGTACGAGAAGATGCCCTACGACGCCAAGCGCGACTTCGGGCCCGTCACGCTCCTGGCCGGCGTGCCCAACGTGCTCGTGCTCAACCCGGCCATGGCGCAGCGCTACGGCATCAACTCGGTGGCCGACCTCACCCGCGTGGCGCGCGCCAACCCCGGCAAGCTCAACGTCGCGAGCTCGGGAAACGGCACCTCGATCCATCTGTCGGCCGAGCTCTACAAGAGCTTGACGGGCACCTTCATGGTCCACTTACCGTACCGCGGCTCGGGTCCGGCGCTGCTCGACCTGATGGCCGGCAACGTCGACCTGATGTTCGACAACCTCCCGAGCGCCATGCCCCACATCCGCAGCGGGCGCCTGAAGGCGCTGGCCGTGACGAGCGCAGCACGCTCGATCGCGCTGCCCGACCTGCCCACGGTGGCCGAGGCGGGCGGGCCGGCGCTCAAGGAGTTCGAGGCCTCGAGCTGGTTCGGGCTGCTCGCGCCCGCGGGCACGCCGGCAGACATCGTCAACCGCATCCAGCAGGAGACGGCCAAGGCGCTGGCCACCCCCGCGATGCGCGAGCGGCTGCAGGCGCAAGGGGCGATCCCCAGCGGCAACACGCCCGCGGAGTTCGCGCGCCTGATCGACGAGGAGACGAAGAAGTGGGCGCGCGTGGTCAAGGCCTCGGGCGCGAAGGTCGACTGACCCGGCCCGCGCCCGGCCCCCGGCTCAGTCGGCCCAGATCACGGTGCGACGCGTCCCCACCCACTGCTCGTACTGGGCTGCGTAGCGGTCCTCGATGCGGTTGCGCTTGACCTTGAAGGTCGGCGTGATGAGGTCGTTGTCCACCGTCCACGCCTGCGTCGTCACGACCAGGCAGTCGAGCTGCTCGTGCGGATCGAGCAGCGCGTTGACGGCCTTCAGGTGCCCCGCCAGCGAGGCCTCCAGCTCGGAGCGGCCGGAGGCGTCGCCGGCGCGGCGCACGGCCTCGATGTTGAGCATCGCCAACGCCAGCGGCTGGCCCAGGTTGGCTCCGGTCACGCAGCAGGCCTCGATGGCGGCGTGCATCACGAGCCGGTCCTCGATCGGCGCGGGCGCGACGTACTTGCCCTTGCTCGTCTTGAAGAGGTCCTTGACGCGGCCGGTGATGCGCAGGTTGCCCTCGGCGTCGAGCTCGCCCTTGTCGCCCGTCTTGAGCCAGCCGTCGTCGGTGAAGGTCTGCCGGGTGAGCTCGGGCTCGCGGTAGTAGCCGAGCATCAGGCACGGGGCCTTCATCTGGATCTCGCCCGTGGCCGGGTCGATGCGGCTTTGCACGCCGTCGTAGGGCAGGCCCACGGTGCCGGGCTTCAAGGTGCCGGGCAGCGTGGCGTGGCTCACGCCGCAGTTCTCGGTCATGCCGTAGACCTCGACGATGCGCAGCCCCAGCTTGTCGTACCAGCGCAGCAGGTCAGGCGGCATCGGCGCCGCCCCGCCTCCTGCGAAGACGCACTGGTCCAGGCCGAGCGCCGACAGGATCTTCTTCTTCACGATGCCGCGCAGGATCGGGATCTTGAGCAGCCGCTCGAGCTTGGCCGGGGGCATCTTCGCGCTCACGCCCTGCTGGAACTTCACCCACAGCCGCGGCACGGAGAAGAAGGCGGTGGGGCGCGCGCGCTGCAGGTCGGCGGTGAAGGTCTCCAGGCTCTCGGCGAAGTAGATGCGCATGCCGGTGGCCAGCAGCCCGTGCTCCACGAGCGCGCGTTCGGCCACGTGCGACAGCGGCAGGTAGCTCAGCATGCGGCTGCTCTCGTTGATGGCGCGCACGCGCTGCAGGCCCGAGCGCACGCCCCAGGCAAAGGTGCCGAAGCTGTGCATCACGCCCTTGGGCGCGCCCGTGGTGCCCGAGGTGTACATGATCGTGGAGAGGTCGTCGGCCGGGCGCACCGGCTCGCCCGCCAGCGGGGCGGTCCGGGCGCAGATGTCGTCCCAGCCCGGGTAGCTGCTGCGCGCGTCGTCGGGCGAGAGGGGGTGGCTGATGCAGGGCATCCCGTCGGGCACTCCCGGCTTCATGCCCTCCCAGCCGTCGAGCTTGCCCACGAAGAGCACCTTGGCCCCACTGTGCTCGAGGATCTGGCGGATCGTGCCGGCCGACAGGGTCGGGTACAGCGGCACCGACACCGCGCCGGCCAGCCAGATGGCGAAGTCGCTCATCATCCAGTGCGCCGTGTTCTTGGACAGCAGCGCCACGCGATCGCCGTGCTGCACGCCCATCGACTGCAGGTGCGCGGCCATGCGGCGCGACTGGTCCATCACCTCGCGCCAGGTGTAGTCGCGCACCACGCCGGCGCCCACGGGCTGCGTGAACACGACCCGGTCGGGGGCCGTGCGCTCCCAGTGGTACAGGCGCTGCAGCGCCAGGGCATCGTCGAGGTTGTCGGTGCTCATGGTGAAGGTGTGCGGCAGCCGGGGTGAGCGGCTCTTCGCTTGGATGGGTGGACAGGGCCCGCAGCGTAGCGGTGAGCCGCCCGCGACGGTGTTGGGACTTCCCTGCCCCCGCCCCTGCCGCGGCCGCTAGCGCGGCTGCCCCAGCCACTGCGCCGCGCGCTCGGCGATCATGAGCGTCGGGGCGTTGGTGTTGCCGCTGGTGATGGTGGGCATGACGCTCGCGTCGGCCACGTGCAGCCCACCCACCCCGCGCACGGCCAGGTGCGGGTCGGTCACGGCCAGCGCGTCGTCGGCGCGGCCCATGCGGCAGGTGCCCACCGGGTGGAAGATGGTGGTGCCGATGTCGCCGGCCAGGCGTGCGAGGTCTTCGTCGCTCTCGTACTGCGGCCCGGGCTTGAGCTCGCGCGGCGCAAAGGGCGCCAGCGCCGGCTGCGCCACGATGCGCCGCGTCAGCCGCAGCGACTGCGCGGCCACCAGCCGGTCCTCCTCGGTGCTCAGGTAGCCGGGCTCGATGCGAGGGGCGTCGGCGGGATCGGCGCTGCGCAGCTGCACCCGCCCGCGCGAGCTCGGGTTGAGGTTGCACACGCTGGCGGTGAAGGCCGGGAAGCGGTCCAGCGGCTCGCCGAAGGCCGGCAGCGACAGCGGCTGCACGTGGTACTCGAGATTGGCCCAGCGGCGCTCGGGCGAGGAGCGCGCGAAGGCGCCGAGCTGCGACGGCGCCATGCTCATGGGGCCGCTGCGACGCAGCAGGTACTCGAGCGCGATCCCCGCCTTGCCCCACAGCGAGTTGGCGATCGTGTTGAGCGTCTTGACGCCCTGAACGCCGAAGACGGCGCGGATCTGGAGATGGTCCTGCAGGTTCTCACCCACCCCCGGCAGGTCATGCAGCGGCGTGATCCCCAGCGCGTGCAGCCGCCCGGGCGGGCCGATGCCCGACAGCTGCAGCAGCTGCGGCGAGCCGATGGCCCCGGCGCACAGCACCACGCCGCGCGCGGCCGCCACGCGCCGTGGCGCGCCCGGCGCCGGCAGCAGCTCCACCCCCTTGCAGTGCCAGCTCCCGTCGCTGCCGGGCTCGAGCACCAGCCGGCTGACCTGGGCGCCGGTCCAGACCTCCAGGTTGGGCCGCCGGGCGGCTGGCCGCAGGAAGGCCTTGGCCGTGTTCCAGCGGATGCCCGCGCGCTGGTTGACCTCGAAGTAGCCCACGCCCTCGTTGTCGCCGGTGTTGAAGTCGGCGCTGGCCGGCAGCCCCGCCTGCTGCGCCGCCTGCGCAAAGGCGTCCAGCACGTCCCAGCGCAGACGCTGGCGCTCCACGCGCCACTCGCCCCCGGCGCCGTGCAGCGGCGTGGCGCCGCGCCAGTGGTCCTCGTGGCGCATGAAGATCGGCAGGGCCTGCTCCCAGCCCCAAGCCGCCTCGCCGGTGAGCGCGGCCCAGTGGTCGTAGTCGCGCGCCTGGCCGCGCATGTAGATCATGCCGTTGATGCTCGAGCAGCCGCCCAGCACCTTGCCGCGCGGGTAGCGCAGCCGCCGCCCGTTGAGCCCCGCCTCGGCCTCGGTGTGGAAGAGCCAGTCCGTGCGGGGGTTGCCGATGCAATACAGGTAGCCCACCGGAATGTGGATCCACACGTAGTCATCGCGCCGGCCGGCCTCGAGCAGCAACACCCGCCGCGAAGGGTCGGCGCTCAGCCGGTTGGCCAGCAGGCAGCCGGCGGTGCCGGCGCCTACGACGATGTGGTCGAAAGTCGGGATCGTCTCGGACATGCCCATCCTGGTCGCGCCATCGGTTCGCCGCCGATGCTAAGCGCCCGGGCGGCGTATTCGGCGCTAGGGATGGCCCACCCGCCCGGGCTCAGGCATTCTGGCCGCGGTTTCGCCCGGTGAGCAAAAAAACAACAATCTGCCTTGACGGGAATGTCAATCTCGTATTGTGCAATTGATAATGTAAGGGCCGTGTCTAGTCGCCGCGCCTGAAGCTGATGGTTCACGCTGGGTTGAAGCTCGACATGTACGTTGTGTGTCTGGATTTTCTTTTTTGTGATTGAGGGCTCCCCGTGGGAAACAAGCTTTACGTAGGCAACCTGGCGTATTCGGTGCGTGACGATTCGCTCACGCAGGCGTTCGCGCAATTCGGCACCGTCACCTCGGCCAAGGTGATGATGGACCGCGAGACCGGCCGCTCCAAGGGCTTCGGCTTCGTGGAGATGGGCTCGGACGCCGAGGCCCAGGCTGCCATCAACGGCATGAACGGCCAGCAGCTGCAAGGCCGCCCGCTCGTCGTCAACGAGGCTCGCCCCCGTGAGGAGCGTCCCGGCGGCTTCGGTGGTGGCGGTTGCGGCGGCAGCCGTGGCGGCTACGGCGGTGGCGGCAGCGGTGGTGGCGGCTACGGCGGCGGCGGTGGTGGCGGCGGCTACGGCGGTGGCGGTGGCGGCGGTGGTCGCAGCCCCTACGGCGGTGGCGGCGGTGGCGGCCGCGGCGGTTACGGTGGCGGCGGCAGCGGTGGTGGCGGCGGCTACGGCGGTGGCGGTGGTGGCGGCCGCGGCGGTTACGGTGGCGGCGGCGGCTACGGCGGCCGCAGCAGCGGCTCCGGCGGCTCGAGCGGCTACTGAGCGCGCTCCCGGCTGGGCTGAGCCCAGCCCGGCTTCGACGAATTTTCCTGTGCAAGGGGTCGGCTCATGTCCGGCCCCTTTGTCTTTCTAGAAGCGTTCCGGCCGGATCACCTGCACGTCGCTGAACCAGACGGCGACGCTGTAATGCGGGGCGTAGTCGCTGAGCACGCGCCCGGCTATCGTGTCGGCCACCGACTCGTCGCAGATCACCTTCATCTCGATCGTGCGGTCGGACTCCCAGGCGCCTTCGCGCACACCCTCGCGCGCGGCACTTCGCACCTCCTGGATCGTCCAGCCCTGCGCCCCGAGTTCGCGCACGTCCTGCACGAGCGCGCGCTCGAGTTCGGCCTCGGCGACGATCACGAGGAGCTTCTTCGGGTGCCGGGGCAGCGTCATGCGGTCCACCTTCTGGCCAGTTCGATGTAGAGCGGGATGCCCACGACGAGGTTGAACGGGAAGGTCAACCCGAGCGCGGCCGTGATCGACAGCGCCGGATTGGCCTGGGGGACGGCAATGCGCATCGCGGTGGGCGCGGCGATGTAGCTGGCACTGGCCGCCAGCGTGGCCATCAGCGCCACCCCGCCGGTGCTCAGGCCCAGGGCCACCCCGGTGGCGGCACCCAGCAGCGCCAGCAGCGGCGGCGCCCCCAGGCCGATCAGCAGCAGCACGGGCCCGAAGCGGCGCACCTCGAAGAGCCGGGCCCCGGCCACCAGACCGAGCTCGAGCAAGAAGAGCGCGAGCACGCCCTTGAAGGGGTCGATGAACACGGCGCGGATGGGCTGCACACCGGCCTCGCCCGCAACGGCCCCGATCGCCAGGCCCCCGACCAGCAGCAGCACGCTCTTGCCAAAGAGCACATCGTGCACCAGCGCGCCGCGGCTGCTGCGTGGCGGGCCCCGCATCTCGCGCCCCGCGGCGCCCGCGGCCTCGCGCGCCGCACCCATGCGCGCCAGGAGGATGCCCGCCACCAGGCCCGGGGCCTCCATCACCGCCACCCACAGCGCGGCATGGGGCTCGTAAGGGATGCCCGCGCGCGTGAGGGCAGTCGTGGCCACCGCGAAGGTCACCACGCTCACCGAGCCGTAATGCGCCGCCAGCGACGCGGCGTCGGGGCTGGACAGACGCGCCAGCCGCATCAGCGGGTACAGCGCAAAGGGAATGGCCAGGCCCAGCGCCAGGCAGGCGCCCACCTGCGGAGCCAGCACCGCCAGCGGCTGGCGGCTGAGCTCGATGCCGCCCTTCAGGCCGATGGCCAGCAGCAGGTAGATCGACAGCGTCTCGTACAGCGCCTCGGGCAGCCGCAGGTCGCTCTTGACGAGCCGGGCCACGATCCCCAGCAGGAAGAAGAAGACGACGACGTCGATCATGGGGTGGGAGCCTCACGCCGGGGCTTGCGCGCACGGCGGGCAAACAGTCGGTCGAAGAGACGATCGGGCAGCCGAGGCAGCAGCCACGCCACCCAGGCCATCTGCCAGGGGATGACGATGCGCGAGCGGCCCGAGCCGATGGCGCGCCAGGCACGCTCGGCGAAGGCTTCGGCCGACATCAGGAATGGCATCGGGTAGCGGTTGCGCGCCGTCAGCGGCGTGGCCACGAAGCCGGGCAGCAAGGTCACCACCCGCACCCCGTGGGGTGCGCACTCACTTCTTAAACTTTCGCAGTAGGCAGCCGCTGCGGCCTTGCTGGCGCAGTAGGCGCCGTGGCCCGGCAGGCCGCGTGCGGCGGCCACGCTGGCCACGCCCACGAGCGTGCCGCTGCCGCGCGCGCACATCGCCGCGACGAAGGGGTGGAAAGTAGCCGCCATGCCCACCGTGTTGGTGGCGAGCGTGTCGCGCATCACGTCCAGGTCCTCGCGCTCGGTGGTGTCCATGCCGATGCTGATCCCGGCATTGGCCACGACCCTGTCGGGCAGCCCCATCGCGTCGATGCAGCCGCGCGCCGCCGCGGCGAGCGCGTCGGCATCGGTCACGTCGGCAGCACCCACCCAGCACTGCGACGGCGCGAGCCCGTGCTCACGCGCCCACTGCTCGAGCCGCTCCACGCGCCGCGCCACCAGCGCCACGCGCCAGCCCTGGCCCACCGCGTGCGCAGCCAAAGCCAGGCCGATGCCGCTGGATGCGCCGGTGATGAAGACGAGCGGGGCCGGCGCGCTCACCGCGTGGCCTCGGGCACGTAGACGGCCCGGATCGGGCCCGTCAGGGCGAGATGGCGACGGGCATGGTCGTACTCCATCCCGGCCGCGCGCAGCGTGCTCGCGCCGGACTCGACCTGCACCGGTTCGCGGCTGCTCATGCGCCGCCGCGGGCTGTCGAACTCCAGGCTCTCGCCCATGATGCGCAGCGGCTGGCCGTCGGCGGCTCGGCTCGTGACGACCGCCTCGCCCAGCAGCTGCACGCGCTCGCCACGCGGGTCGGTGACGGCGCGGCGCGCCGTGAGCAGGGCCTCGCGCCCGTCGGGTGCTTGCACCAGCACGCGCGCCTGTTCGATCTCCACGCGCTCGGGCGTGTCGTAGTGGCGCAGCTCCCGGCCCTGCACGCGCACTTTCTGCCCGCCCTGCGCATCGAAGCGCCGCACGAGGAATTCCTGCATCGTGTAGTCGGGCTCGGCACGCGGCGCCGCGGCCTCGCGCGGGGCCAGCGGGCGGGGCGAATGCTTGACGAGCCACCAGGTGCCCAGGGCCAGCAGCCCCATCAGCAGCAGCGGAAGCGCACCGCCGATCCCTTCTCGCAGGCGCTGCAGCAGCGGGGTGCGCGGCCGCGCCTGGCCCGGCGGCGGCGTCCCGAGGCGGATGGGCACCTCGGGCAGGTCGGGCAGCTCGAGCTCGATGCCGCGCTGGCTCATGGCGGTGCCCGGCGCGCCTCAGTGCGCGTCCAACGTGCCGACCTGCTCGGCCAGCAGCGTCGCGTAGCGCCCCGCGGCCACGAGCAGCAGGTCGCAGAACTCGCGCGCGGCGCCATGCCCGCCCGAGGCCGCGGTGACGTGGTGGGCCACCGCACGCACCTCCACATGCGCGTGCGGCGGCGCGCAGGCCAGGCCCGCGCGCACGAGCAGCGGCAGGTCCGGCCAGTCGTCGCCGATGGCGGCCACCTGTGCCCAGTCGAGCGCGAGCGTGCTCAGCACGGCCTGCGCCGCCGCGAGCTTGTCCTGTGCGCCAAAGGCCGCGTGCACGAGGCCCAGGTCGGCCATGCGCCGGCGCACGGCCGGCGAATCACGGCCGGTGATGATCACCGGCTCGATCCCCGCGAGCTTGAGCAGCTTCAGGCCGTGTCCGTCGAGCGTGGCAAAGGCCTTCACCGTCTCGCCGTGCTCGCCGATGTAGATGCGCCCGTCCGTGAGCACGCCGTCCACGTCGAAGATCGCCGCGCGCATGCCCGCGCCGCCGCCTTGCGCACGCAGCAGCAGCTCGGGCGGGAACGTCAGCTGAGGCTTCAAGGGAGCATCCCTCATATCACCTTCGCACGCATCAGGTCGTTGCTGTTGAGCGCGCCCACGATGGCGCCGTGCGCATCCACCACGATCACGCTCGTGATGCGGTGCTGCTCCATCAGGCCGGCCGCGTCCACCGCCAGCGCATCCTCGCGCACGAGCTTGGGGCCCGTGTGCATCACGTCGGCTGCGCGCAGCGCCAGCAGCTCGGCTCCGCGCTCGATGAGCCGGCGCAGGTCACCATCGGTGAAGATGCCCAGCACCTGGCGCGCGTCGTCCACCACCGCCGTGAAGCCCAGGCCCTTGTCGCTCATCTCGCGCAGCACCTGCGGCAGCGGCGCCTCGGGCCCGACCACCGGCACGGCAGGGCCGTGGCGCATGAGGTCGCGCACGAGCATGAGCAGCTTGCGCCCGAGGCTGCCCCCGGGGTGCGACCGCGCGAAATCGGCTTCGGCAAAGCCGCGCGCATCCAGCAGCGCCACCGCAAGGGCATCGCCCAGCGCCATCTGCGCCGTGGTGCTCGCCGTGGGGGCGAGGTTGAGCGGGCAGGCCTCCTGGTCGACCGCGCTCGACAGCACGATGTCCGCGTGGCGCGCCAGCGTGGACTCGGCCTTGCCCGTCATCGCCACGAGCGTCACGCCCAGGCGGCGCACGGCCGGCAGGATGGCGGCGAGCTCGTCGCTTTCGCCGGAGTTGCTGATGGCCAGCACCACGTCGCCGGGCGTGACCATCCCCAGGTCGCCGTGGCTGGCCTCGGCCGGGTGCACGAAGAAAGCGGGGGTGCCGGTGGAGGCGAGCGTGGCGGCGATCTTGCGTCCCACGTGCCCGCTCTTGCCCATGCCCATCACCACCGTGCGGCCGCGGCACTCGAGCATGGCCTGCACCGCGCGCGTGAAGCCCTCGCCCTGGCGAGCGCTGAGCTCCAGCAGCGCGCGCGCCTCGATCTCGAAGGTGCGGGTGGCCAGCTGCAGCGCGCGCTCGGCCGAGAAGGCCGACGAGGCTCGCTCAACGAGGCTGTCTGCCGAGGCGCCGAGTGTCGCGTGGGGATGGTCTGGCACAGGGGGGAGCGCCCGGGAAGGCGCTGGTCTAGGATCGGGGAGATTCTAGGCATCATGGCCACCACCCTCGAACTCGTCCTGCTGTACCTCGTCGCCGCCGTGGCCGGCGTGGTCGTGTGCCGCTCGCTGCGGCTGCCGCCCATGCTCGGTTACCTCGTCGTGGGCGTGGTCATCGGGCCCAACGCGCTGGCACTGGCGCAAGACAGCGCGGGCGTGCGCTACCTGGCCGAGTTCGGGGTGGTGTTCCTGATGTTCGTGATCGGGCTGGAGTTCAACCTGCCCAAGCTGCGCAGCATGCGCACGCTGGTGTTCGGGCTGGGCCTGTCGCAGGTGGGCCTGACGATCCTGGGGGCCGTGATCGGGCACTTCCTGCTGCTGTGGGCCTTCTCGTTCACGGCGCGGCCCTGGGAGCTCGGCTGGCAGGGCGCAGTGGTGCTGGGCGGCGCCATCGCGATGTCGAGCACGGCCATCGTCGTCAAGCTCATGAGCGAGCGGCTCGAGCTCGAGAGCGAGCACGGCCGGCGCGTGCTGGGCATCCTGCTCTTCCAGGACCTGGCCGTGGTGCCGCTGCTCGTGATCATCCCGGCCCTCGGGGCCAGCGGCGGCGAGCTCGCCACATCGCTGGGCTGGGCGCTGCTCAAGGCGCTGGTGCTGCTCACGCTGCTGCTTGCGGGCGGGCAGCGCGTGATGCGCTGGTGGCTCACGCTCGTGGCGCGGCGCAAGAGCGAGGAGCTCTTCATGCTCAACCTGCTGCTGGTCACGCTCGGGCTGGCGTGGGTCACGGAGCATGCGGGGCTGTCGCTGGCGCTCGGGGCCTTCGTGGCGGGCATGCTCGTGGCCGAGACCGAATACAAGCACCAGGTGGAGACCGACATCCGGCCCTTCCACGACGTGCTGCTGGGCCTGTTCTTCATCACCATCGGCATGAAGCTCGACTGGCGCCCGGTGCTCGAGAACTGGGTCCTGGTGCTGCTGCTGACCACCGGCCCGGTGCTGGCCAAGTTCGCGCTGATCGCAGCGCTTGCCCGCATGTTCCGGGCCACGCCGGGCGTGGCGCTGCGCACGGGGCTGTATCTCGCGCAGGCCGGCGAGTTCGGCTTCGTGCTGCTCACGCTGGGGGCCGAGCGGCAGCTCATCGCCCCCGAGTGGGTGAGCCCGGTGCTGGCAAGCATGGTGCTGTCTATGCTGGCCGCGCCCTTCCTCGTGATGTACAGCGACCGCATCGTCAACCGCCTGTCGGCCAGCGACTGGATGCTGCAGTCGGTGGCGCTCACCTCGATCGCCAAGCGCTCGATGGCCAACGAGGCGCACGTGATCATCTGCGGCTACGGCCGCAGCGGCCAGAGCCTGGCGCGGCTGCTGGACAAGGAGCGCATCCCCTACATGGCGCTCGACCTCGACCCCGACCGCGTGCGCCAGGCCGCAGCCGCCGGGCAGAGCGTGGTGTTCGGGGACGCGGCGCGGCTGCAAAGCCTGATGGCCGCAGGCCTGGCACGCGCCAGCGCGGTGGTGGTGAGCTATCACGACACGCCCTCGGCGCTGAAGATCCTGGGCCTGGTGCGCGAGCACGCCCCGAAGGTGCCGGTGGTGGTGCGCACGGTGGACGACACCGACATCGACCGGCTGCGCGCCGCCGGCGCCACCGAGGTGGTGCCCGAGGCCATCGAGGGCTCGCTGATGCTGGCCGGCCACGCGCTGGCGCTCGTAGGCGTGCCCATGGCACGCGTGATCCGCCTCACGCGCGATGCGCGCGACGCGCGCTACCGGCTGCTGCGCGGCTACTTCCACGGCGCCGACGACGACACCGCCAACGAACTCGAGCAGGCTCGGCTGCTGAGCGTGACGCTGCCCCCGGCCGGCGCGAGCGTGGGCCTCCAACTGGGCCACCTCGCGCTGCACGCCACGGGCGTGCAGGTGGTGTCGGTGCGGCAGGCCGCGGGCTCGGTGGTGGAGCCCGACGAGGCGCTCGTACTGGGCCCGGGCGACACGCTCGTGCTGTCGGGCCTGCCCGAGGCGCTGTCGCTGGCTGAGGCCAAGCTGCTCGAAGGTTGAAGGGAGCCCCGACCATGTCCAGGCCGATGCCTGCTGCCGATGTCATCCGTGCGCACATCCGCACCGTCCCGGACTGGCCCGAGCCCGGCGTGCAGTTCCGCGACATCACGCCTTTGCTGTCCACGCCGCGCGTGTTCCGGGTGCTGATCGACGAGTTCGTGCACCGCTACTTCGACCCGCGCCCGGACGTGATCGCCGGGCTCGATGCACGCGGCTTCATCATCGGCTCGGTCGTGGCCTACGAGCTCAACCTGGGCTTCGTGCCGATCCGCAAGAAGGGCAAGCTCCCCTACACGACGGTGCAGGAGTCCTATGAGCTCGAGTACGGCAGCGCCACGGTGGAGATGCACACCGATGCCGTCAAGCCCGGCGACCGCGTGGTGCTGATCGACGACCTGATCGCCACCGGCGGCACCATGATGGCTGGGCGCAGGCTGCTGGAGCGGCTGGGCGCCACGGTGGTCGAGGGGGCGGCGATCGTCGACCTGCCCGAGCTCGGCGGCTCGGCGCGGCTGCGCGACTCGGGGCTGCCCATCTTCACGCTGGTGGATTTCTCGGGGCATTGAGCGCGCGCGCCAGCCACCAGGCGGCGGCCGCGGGCACGAGCGCAAAAGCCGCGTAGCAGGCCGACCACGCCACGCCCGCGCGCACCGCCTCGCCAAAGATCAGCGGCCCGAGCATGCCGCCGGCGAAGGTGTAGAACTGCGTGGCGCCCGACACGCGCGCCAGGTCCTCGCGCGGCACGCGCTGCGCGAGCGCACCGAAGAACAATCCGTTCCAGCCCATCGCGGTGGCGGCACACAGCAGCGCCGCGCCGATGGCCACCACTGGCGAGGCCCCCGCGCCCGTGCCCGCTGCCGCCGCCAACGCGAGCAGCCCGATCGCCATGGCCAGGCCCACCCCGGCCAGCACGCGGCCAGCATCGCCGGCGCGGTCGCCCCATGCCCCGAAGCCGATGCGCGCGGCCACGCTCAGCAGCTGCGAGCCCGCGAGCACGCCCGCGGCGCCCGCCAGGCTCCAGCCCTGCTCCAGGTGCAGCCACGAGACGAGGAAGGTGACGTAGACCTGCTGCGTGACGGCGTAGGCCGTGGAGGCCAGGCACATGGCGCGCAGCACCGGCGCGGCCCACACCCTCACCACCAGCGCGCGCACCCCCTCGGGCGCCACGGGTTGCACCGGCTGCGGGGGCTCGAGCCGCCCCACGAGGGGCAGGAGCACGACCGGCACCAGCACGCACAACGCCGCCAGCGCCACGACGCTGGCTTGCCAGCCCAGCAGCACCAGGCCCAGCGGCAACAGCATGCCCGCGAGCCCGACGCCAATGGGCACGCCCGTCTGCTTGACCGAGAAGAAGACCCCTTGCGCGCGCGCCGGGGCGTGGTGCGCGAGCACCGCGGCGGCAGCCGGGTTCACGAGCCCGTAGCCCGCCCCCACGCATGCGGCCGCCAGCAGCAGCGCCGAGGCCGGAGCGAGTGCGGCGATGAGCGCACCCGCCGCGCAGGCCAGCAGCGCGACCTGGTTCAGCCGCATGGCCCCGAAGCGCGCCACACCCTCTCCCGCGTGCAGCCCCGTGATCGCCGCGCACAGGTAGCTCACCGCCGCGTACAGGCCGATGCGCTCAGGCGCCAGCCCCAGCTGAGGCGCCACCGCCGGCGCCAGCACGGGTGCGGCCGCATTGGCCAGCGCCACCAGCACCTGCACGAGCAGCATCGCCGACAGCGCCTGCCAGGGGTGGGTCGAGGCGATCACGGTGGCGATCATGCCCTGCCCGCCCGATTCAGCGGGCGATTGCCGATAGCATCCTCGACCACCGGGCAGTAAGGGCGCCAGCCGTTGGCGCCAGCCCCACCTGCACCCGTGACCCATCCCAAGCCCCTTGCCCCTCTGCCGGTCACGCCGCATGTCGGGGCCGTCGCCGCATCCCTCTGGCCAGCCCAGGCCTGGTCGACCTGGCCCGCGGCCCTCAAGCGCGAGCTGCGCACCGACCATGCCGGCGAGGCCGGCGCGGTGATGATCTACCGCGGGGTGCTCGCAGTGGCGCGCGATGCCACGCTGCGCGAGTTCGCACGGCACCACCTGGACACCGAGGCGCGCCATCTCGCGCTCATCGAAGCCGTGGTGCCGGGCGCAGGCCGCAGCCGGCTGCTGCCGCTGTGGCGTGTGGCAGGCTGGCTCACCGGGGCGCTGCCGGCCTGCTTCGGCCCGCGTGCGGTGTACGCCACGATCGAGTCGGTGGAGACCTTCGTCGATACGCACTACGCCGCGCAGCTGGCGCAGATCGACGCGCTGACGCCCGGGGCGGCCGTGCCGATGCGGGCTTCGCTGGCCGAGCTGCGCGCGCTGCTGGCCGGGTGCCAGCAAGACGAGCTCGTGCACCGCGACGACGCACGCGCACGCCGGGGTGCGGCGCCACGCGCGGGGATCCTGGCGGCGCTCACCGCAGCCTGGACGTGGGTCGTGGGCGCGGGATCTGCGGGGGCCGTGCGGGTGAGCCGCTGGGTGTGAGACTCGGGGGACTGGGTGTGGCCGCGCCTACTTGCCGATGCAGAACTTCCCGCTGCCCGCAAACCCTCAAGGATTATCGATAGATCCGAAGGCGACGTTACGCATGACGCCACTCGGTGCCTGGGATGATTCGCTTCATGAACTCGTCAAACATCGGGACCGTGAAGGCCGTGTCACCGTGGTTCGGGCTCCAGATCATCCCCTTGGAGATCAGCGAACTGCGCGTTGGCGCAAGCGAGGTGACTTTGGCTGGGTAGCAGGCGGCGATGTCTCCCGAACGATGCGGGCCAGGCCCGAGTTCGGCCATCGCGCGCAGATAGCGCTTTTCCTTCGGCGTCAGCCGATCGAGCCGCACCCGGAAGAAGCTCTCGTCAAGGGCCGCTACAGCGCTGCCCGATGCTCGCGCGACGGCGTCGATACCGATTGGCGACTGCGCCGCTTGCTCCCAGATGTGGAAACCCCACTGCTGCAGGAAGTAGGCGTAGCCGCGCGTGACCTCGACCAGACGATCCAACGCGGCTTCGTCGATATCGACCCCCTCCTTCTGCAGCGGCACGCGAATCGCGCGTTCAGCCGCAGGCGCTGCCAGCGCGCCGATTTCGGGAAAGTTGAATAGCCGCTCGGCATAGGACTTCGCGTTGCCCATCTGTCCGCGAAGTTGCGGCAGACCAGCACCCACGAGTACAACGGGAAGCTGCTGCTGCTCGATGCGGTGCATGGCTGTGATCAGCACCGCCAACTGATCGACAGCAACGTACTGAAGCTCGTCGATAAAGATCGCCTCGGCGGTGCCAGCCGCCTTAGCCGCTCGGCCAACCTGCTCGAAGAGCGCCTGCAGGTCGTGCTCGAGGTCGCCGTTATCGGCCAAGCCCGGCTCGGGCTCGAAGTCGAGACCGACCTCGAGATCCTGATACTTGATCTTCATCTTGCCCGCAAAGCCGGCCAGTGCACGCAGTCCACGGACGGCGTAGTCCCGGGCGGCGGCAATGTTGCTTAGCCGCAGCAGAGCCTGTCGCAGCTGGGGCGCGAGGATCGCGGGCAGTGATCGCCCCTCGGGTGCCTCGATACGGATCGTGTGGATGCCAGCCGCTTCGGCATCGTCCCGGATCCTGTCGAGCAGCACGGTCTTCCCGACCCCGCGCAGACCCACCAACATGGCGCTCTTCGCGTGCCGGCCGATCTGGGCACGCTGCAGCGACACGCGCATCTCTTCGAGCAGCGTATCCCGCCCCGCCAGTTCGACGGGGCGCGAGCCCGCACTCGGCACAAACGGGTTTCGGATGGAGTCCATGGGAGGCGCGGATTATACCAATGTTTGCAAGTTTATCTTGCTACACTAACTTCTCAAAGCTTTGTATAACCGCACCCGGCATCCGAGGATTTCCGCAGCTTCCTCGGTTCACTTCCCGATGCAGAACTGCATCATGGGCTGGAAGGCGCGTGGTTGCTGG
>CAILKA010000280.1 GCA_903834645.1 uncultured beta proteobacterium | reverse complement strand
GTATGCGTCCGGCCAACTCACCTTGACGGCCGCGGCCGTCAAGCCTACGACGCTCAGCCCGCCGGCGTCCAGCGATGTGGGAGCAATTCCTCGACCTGACTGGCCGGATGGGTTGGCAGCCGCTCAAGCACGTCCCTGAGGTACGCGTAGGGCTCATGCCCGTTGATGCGGGCAGAGTGCACGAGGCTCATGATCGCCGCCGCCCTTCGGCCCGCGCGCAGGCTCCCGGCGAAGAGCCAGTTCGATCTGCCGAGGGCCACCGGGCGGATGTGGTTCTCCACCCAGTTGTTCGAGATCGGCACCTCGCCGTCGTGCATGAACCGCGTGAGCTCTTCCCAGCGTTTGAGGCTGTAGTCGATGGCCTTCATCGTGGCCGAGCCCGGCGGCACCAGCTGATGCTGCGCGATCAGCCAGCGGTGGAACACCGCCAGCACCCGGCGCGACTTGCGCTGGCGTATTCGTCGTCGGTCCTCGGCCATCTTGTCCTCGATCTGCCGCTCGATGCGGAACAGCACCTGGTGGAAGCGAAGCGCCTGTCGGCCCACCTCGCTGCCGTGGTTGGCCCACAGCTCGTGGAACTTGCGCCGGGCGTGCGCCATGCACTGCGCAGAGGTCACGCCCTTATCGAAGCAGGCGTGGTACCCGCTGAACCCGTCGGTCACGAGCGTGCCCTTCCAGGCGCCGGGGGTGTCGAGCTGCAGGAACTCGCGCACGTTGTGGCCGCTGCGCGTCTCGCTGAAGTCGAAGACGACCGCGCGCACGGGGTTCGTGCTGGGCGTGCTGTACGACCACATGTACGCCCGGTGCGTCTTGCCGTTGCCCGGCTTGAGCATCGCCACCGGCGTCTCGTCAGCGTGCAGCACCGCGTGGCGCCGCAGCTCCCGGCCCAGCGCTTCCACCAGCGGCTGCAGTTGCGCGCCGCACTCGCCCACCCACTGCGCAAGCGTGGAGCGCGCGATCACCAGGCCCGCGCGCTCGAAGATCGCTTCCTGGCGGTACAACGGCAGGTGGTCGAGGAACTTGGCCACGAGCACCTGGGCCAGCAGCCCCGCCGTGGGGATGCCCTTGTCGATCACGTGCGCCGGAACGGGCGCCTGCACGAGCTTCTCGCAATGCCGGCACGCCCACTTGCCGCGCACGTGGCGCTCCACTGTGAAGACGCCGGGCTCGTAGTCGAGCTTCTCGGCCACATCCTCGCCGATGCGCAGCATCGGGCAGCCGCAGCCGCACATGGTGCTGGCGGGCTCGTGGTGCACGTCACGCCGCGGCAGGTGCGGCGGCAGCTTCTCGCGCTTGGGCTGCTTCTTGCCGGTCTTCTCATCGGCCGCATCCACATCCACGCCCAGGCGCTTCATCTCCTGGCCCAGCTCGGCAAGGTCCGCCTCCAGCGTGTCTTGCAGCAAGCTCTTCTGCTCGGCGGTGCCGGTGAACTTCTCGCTCGTGGCAGCGTACTTCAGGCGCCGCAGCACCGCCACCTCGTGCGTGAGCTTGTCGATGAGCGCTTGCTTGAACGCGGCCTCGCGCTCGCGCTGCTCGATGAGCGTGTCCTTGGTGCGCAACTGCTCGTCGCGCTGGGCCACCTGCTCCATCAGCGCGAGCATCGCCTGGCGCACCTGCGGGGCCAGGGACTGCAGCTCTTGCGCGCTGATCATGGACCGTGATCGTGCCGCACCGTGCCCGGATGCGCATCGGCACATCCGGCAATTGCACAACCGCGGGGACTTCGGGTCAGATCACGCGGATGATGCCCGCCTCACCGAGCCGCTGCCAGGGCAGGCCGAGCACGAGCGCGTCGAGCTGCGCGGTGCTCAGGCTGAGCGCGCTCGCACCGGACCCCCAGACGAACTTGCCGACGTTGAGCCGGCGCGCGGCCAACCACACGCCAATGCCGTCGTGCACGAGCGCCTTCATGCGGTTGGCGCGCCGGTTGGTGAAGAGGTAGGCGTGGTGCGGATGCGCGGCGCCGAAGACGGCCACGACTCGCGCAAGCGCAGCCTCGGTGCCCAGCCGCATGTCCAGCGGCTGCACCGCCATCCACACTGCCTCCACGCGGATCAACCCAGTACCTCCCGCAGCCAGGCCGCACTGGTGCTGTCCAGGGGCAGGGTCACGGCGACCTTGGTGGGGCCGCGGTGGATCTGCACATCCACCGTTCCAGGGCGCGAGGAAGGTGGCGCCCGGTCAGCGATCATCGGCAGTTGGATGAAGCTCGGCACAGCAGGGGCATCCCCAGCGGGCGCCGTCGAAGACACCACCAACGCTGCC
>CAILKA010000279.1 GCA_903834645.1 uncultured beta proteobacterium | reverse complement strand
TTGCCGACGTTGAGCCGGCGCGCGGCCAACCACCCGCCAATGCCTACGTGCCCGAGCGCCTACATGCGGTTGGCGCGCCGGTTGGTGAAGAGGTAGGCGTGGTGCGGATGCGCGGCGCCGAAGACGGCCACGACTCGCGCAAGCGCAGCCTCGGTGCCCAGCCGCATGTCCAGCGGCTGCACCGTAAGCGTCACCTCACCACCCCATTGACCCCAGTGGGGTAGCAAGCGGAGCATGTGTCCACATGGACGGTAGTGGACACATCCCAGTGTGGCAAGGCGCGAGCGTGGAGCGCACGAACGCGCGAGGCCGGCGCTTCTTCTGTGACGAGTTCAAGGCCTGGATCGTGGAGCAGGCCACGCAGCCGGGCATGTCGGTGGCCGGGCTGGCCATGCGCAACGACGTCAACGCCAACCAGCTTCGTCGCTGGGTACAGCTGCACCAGCGCCGCAGCGCGGCGGCTGTGAAGCTGCTGCCGGTGACGATCACGCCAGCGGTGACGCCCGAGCCGGTGCGCCCGGCTGCCATCGAGATCGAGCTGCCAGGCGCGCTCGTGCGCGTACCCGAGGGCGCGGACGCACGGCTGCTTCGTACCGTACTCGATGCGCTGCGCGGGCGCGCGCCGTGATCGGGCTGCCCGCCAACACGCGGGTGTGGATCGTTGCGGGCCACACCGACATGAGGAAGGGCTTCGATGGGCTGGCCGCGCTCGTGCAGACGGCGCTGCAGCACAACCCCTTCTGCGGCCACGTCTTCGTCTTCCGCGGCCGGCGCGGGGACATCCTCAAAGTGCTGTGGTTCGACGGCCAGGGCCTGATGCTGCTGGCCAAGCGCCTGGAGCGCGGGCGCTTCGTATGGCCGCAGGCCACCGGCGGCAGCGTGCACCTCACGCCCGCGCAGCTGTCCATGCTGCTGGAGGGCATCGACTGGCGCATGCCGCAGCGCACCGACTCGCCCCGGCTGGCCGCCTGAAGGCGACTGGACTACTGGTTGAGATCGGGTCCGGGCAAGCCCTGATGCCTGCGCTCTTGCGCGCTCGGCACAGTGACCTTGATGGCTACGCACCGCCAAGCGCTACGCATACCGCCGGCGCCACCTGTTCCGCAGGTCCTCGACATCGAGGAGGCCCGCGGTGTGATCGCCGCGCAGGCCAGCGAGATGCACATGCTGCGGCTGCTGGTGGCCAAGCTCAAGGTGCAGCTCGCCCGCGGTCGCCAGCGCGAGTTCGGCGCCTCCAGCGAGCGCTTCATCGATGCCCAGGGCCAGGAATTGCCCGTCCAGGGGACGCTTCTGGAGACCCCACCACTGGATGAGAGGGCGCCGGCGCAGGCTAATCCCGATGAGCGCCCGGGGTCTTCGTCGCAGGAGCGACACACCCCGGCCACGGGTCCGGAAGTCGGGCCCGAAGAACGCGAGGCCGCCAACGCACCGTCGATCGACAGGAGCCTGCCGGCGCACCTGCCGCGCGAGCAGCGCGTGTACCGGCCCAAGGCCACGGCCGCGCACCGCGATGCGGCCGGGCAGCCCTGCGGCTGCACGCTGTGCGGCGCGCGGCTGCGCCAGATCGGCCAGGACACGAGCGAGCAGCTCGAGTACGTGCCTGGGCACTTCAAGGTCATCCGCCACGTGCGGCCCAAGCTTGCCTGCGTGGGCTGCCAGAGCATCTTCCAGGCGCCTGCTGCCAGCCGCCCGATCGCCCGCGGCCTGCCCGGCCCAGCGCTGATGGCGCAGGTGATGGTGGCCAAGTACTGCGACCACAGCCCGCTGTACCGGCAAAGCGCCGGCTTCGCGCGCACAGGGGTGGAGATCCCACGCGGCACCCTCACCGGCTGGGTAGCCAGGGGAGACGATCTCGTCGAGCCGCTCGTCGCGGCCCTTGCCCGCCACGTGCTGGCCGGCCACAAGCTGCACGCCGACGACACCCCCGTGAAGGTGCTCGACCCCGGGGCGGGCAAGACCAAGACCGGACGCTTGTGGGTGTACGTGCGAGACGACCGGCCGGCAGCCGGCACCGACCCGCCTGCGGCGTGGTTCCGCTACTCCGCA
The DNA here is from genome assembly GCA_903834645.1 of uncultured beta proteobacterium. GTDB lineage: Bacteria > Pseudomonadota > Gammaproteobacteria > Burkholderiales > Burkholderiaceae_C > Rubrivivax. The sequence goes on along the minus strand of CAILKA010000279.1, from coordinate 1,495 downwards.
GACCGCAAGGGCGAGCATCCCAGGCGTCACCTCAAGGGCTTCAAGGGCGCGCTGCAGGCCGATGCCTACGGGGGCTGGGGCGAGGTCTACGGCGACCAGGTGCGGGAGGTGGCTTGCTGGGCGCACGCGCGACGGCCCTGGTGGGACCTCTTCGTACGCAGCAAGAAGGCCGGGGGCACGCTGGCGGCGCAGGCGCTGCGGCGCATCGGGCAGCTCTACCGCATCGAGCAGGAGATCCGCAACCAGGCGCCCTGCGAGCGGCTGCGCGTGCGCCAGGAGCGGGCGGTGCCGCTGCTTGGGGAGTTCAAGGGCTGGCTGGAGGCCTTGCTGCCGCAGGTCTCGGCTAAGGGGGAGATCGCGCAGGCGGTGCTCTACAGCCTCAAGCGCTGGGCCGCACTCACGCGCTACGCCGAAGACGGGCGCCTGGAGATCGACAACAATGCCGCCGAGCGGGCCCTCAGGGGCGTGGCCCTTGGACGCAAGAACTACCTCTTCATGGGATCGGACGCCGGAGGCGAGCGCGCGGCGGCGCTGTACAGCCTGGTGGAGACAGCCAAGCTCAACGGGCTGGACCCGATGCGCTACCTGCGCGCGGTCTTCGAGCGCATTGCCGACCATCCGATCAACCGTGTGCACGAGTTGCTGCCCTGGAACATGAGGCCCGAGCTCGAAGACAGCCGGGCTGCTGCATGAGCTCGGCAGGCATCGACGGCAGACTCCTGGAGGTGCTCGGGCGGGCGAGCAGCCTGGAGCTCTTCCAGCTCAACGCCGTGATCGAGCGGATGCTGGCCGATCCCAAGCGCGTCCTGGCGGTGCGCAAGGACTTGCACCTGGGCCAGCAGGTGCGCTTCATGGACTGGCGCGACGGCAGCATGCGCGCGGGCACGGTCGTGGAGCTCAAGGACAAGCAGCTCACCATCCACGAGGCCGGCACGCGAAGCTCCTGGGCGCTGCCCTACGCGGCGGTGGAGCCGCCCAGGGATGGGGCGAGCACCATCCAGACAGATCCCACACCGGTACCGCCCACGGCGCCGAAGGCCACGCGTAACGACTTCCGCTGCGGAGAGAAGGTGGCCTTCGAGGACAAGTACCTCAACACCGTTGTGGGAACCATCGTGCGCATCAACCAGCGCACCGCCACCGTCGATCCCGGCGACGGCACGACCTGGCGTGTGGCCTTCGGGCTGCTCAGGGCAGTGGTCGACATCTGATCCGCAGACCTCGTCAAGAGGGCGATGGGCGGACGCTTACGCTGCACCGCCATCCACACTGCCTCCACGCGGATCAACCCAGTACCTCCCGCAGCCAGGCCGCACTGGTGCTGTCCAGGGGCAGGGTCACGGCGACCTTGGTAGGGCCGCGGTGGATCTGCACATCCACCGTTCCAGGGCGCGAGGAAGGTGGCGCCCGGTCAGCGATCATCGGCAGTTGGATGAAGCTCGGCACAGCAGGGGCATCCCCAGCGGGCGCCGTCGAAGACACCACCAACGCTGCC
>CAILKA010000278.1 GCA_903834645.1 uncultured beta proteobacterium | reverse complement strand
GGCGAGCGCGACGTGGTCGAGCGCGAGCGCCGCGCCTACGAGACGCGGCTGCAGGCGCTGGAGGAACAGGTGCGGGCGATCCGCGTGTCGCTGTCGGCCACCGAGGCGTCGGTGCGGGCGGTGCAGGAGTCGATGGCCGCCACGCGGCGCGAGCTCGAGATGACGCAGCCACTGGTGCGCCAGGGCGTGATCTCGGAGGTGGAGCTGCTGCGGCTGCAGCGCCAGCAAGCCGAGCTCAACCGCCAGCTCGCCGACCTCGGCCGCCAGCAGGCGGACCTGCAGGCGCAGATCGTCGAGCGGCGCAACCGCTACCGCACCGACGCGAGCCAGGAGCTGTCGCGCGTGGAGAGCGAGCTCGCGCAGACGCGCGAGAGCGCCGCCGCGCGCGCCGACACCCTGCGCCGCACCGTGATCCGCGCCCCGATGAAGGGGATCGTGAAGAACGTGCAGCTCACCACCGTGGGCGCGGTGATCCAGCCCGGGCAGAACATCCTGGAGATCGTCCCGGTGCAAGACGAGATGCTGGTGGAGGCCTACGTGCGCCCCTCGGAGGTGGCCTTCCTCAAGCCGGGCCAGGCCGCCACCGTCAAGCTCTCGGCCTACGAATTCAACAAGTACGGCGGCCTGGCCGGCGTGATCGAGCACCTCAGCCCGGACACCCTCAAGGACGAGCGCAACCGGCGCCCGGGCAGCCTGCCCGAACTCGAGGAGGGCTACTACCGCATCCTGGTGCGCATCCGCGAGCCCGACGCGGTGCGCGCTGGCATGAAGCTCGAGCCGCTTCCGGGCATGACGGCGGTGGTGGAGATCCGCACCGGCCACAAGACGGTGCTCGAATACCTGTTCCGCCCGTTGCAGAACGTCTCGCAGGCGCTGCGTGAGCGGTAGACGCGCCAGGCCCTGTTCGGGCATGCTTGCGCCTCTGTTCAAGCGTGAAGGGTGTCACGCTTTGTGCCGCCTGCCCCCCTCATGAAGGGGGCAGGGTCCGGGCGGCCGGGCTGCCCGCGCCGGGCATATTCGAACCCAGACGCCCATCCACGCCTGGACCCTGAGGAGAGCCCATGAGCCCTGAGCATCCGGCCGCCCAGCCGGGCCATTCCACGCCACTGCCGCGTGGCGCCGTCCAGGCGCTGCGCCATCCCGTGTTCGTCGTGGCGGCCGTCTCGGCGCTGGCCATCGGGCTGACCCTGGCGGGCGTGTCGCGTGCCTTCAGCACCGACCGTGTCGAGCAGGCCGCACGCGAGCGCGGAGGCGACGCGGTGCAGACGGTCCAGGAGATGCGCCAGCTCCTGGACAGTCTGACCGATGTCGACGAGCGGGCCCGGCACGAGCAGACCAACCTCTTCTACAACCGCAAGATCCGCTACATGTCCGATCCGCGGCTGTACCAGCAGGTGGACTACTGGGCGAGCCCCCTGGAGACCTTCTCCCATGGCCGCGGCGATTGCGAGGACTACGCCATCGCCAAGCTGTTCACGCTGCTGGCCAAGGGGATGGAGCCTTCCAAGCTGCGCATGGTCGTCGTGAAGGCCGATCTCCCGGCCACCGCCACGCTGCCGGCCGCGTCGGTGGGCCACATGGTGCTGGCCTACTACCCGCAGCCCGACGCCGATCCGCTCATCCTGGACAACCTCACCGACGAGATGCGGCAGGCCTCGCAGCGCCCGGACCTCAAGCCGGTCTACAGCTTCAGCACCGAGGGCCTGTGGGAGGGCGTGGGCGTGCGCAGCCTGGGCGACCCGATGGTGCGCATCGCCAAGTGGCGCGACGTGATGAGCCGCATCCGGGCGGAGGGTTTCTGAGCCCCCGCGCGCCCGGGCGCACCCCGGCGGGCCGCGGGTATCGCAGGCTTCGGGCGCAGCCGCTTCGCGCGTAGACTGCCACCCGACCTCCATCCCAGCTCAAAGGGGCCGTGCCGTGTCGATGATCCGCCAGATCGGGCTGTTGCTGTCGATGGTGGTGCTGCTGGCTTTCGGCGGCAGTGCGGCCGTGGGCACCTGGATCTTCCAGAAGTCGATGGAGTCGCAGTGGCAGGCCCGCAACGGGGATGCCGCAACGTTGCTGGCGCAGGTGGCCAACGCCCAGCGCGGCGACCTCAAGCTGATCCAGCTCGTGCTGCAGTCGCAGTTCGATGCCGGGCACTACCGTCGCATCCGGCTCGACGGGCTGGACGGCTCGGCCCTGGTCAACTTCGAGAGCCCGGAGAAGGTGGGCAACGCGCCCACCTGGTTCATCCGCGCGCTGCCGCTCCAGGCACCCCCGGGCACGGCCATCGTGATCGACGGCTGGCGCCAGATCGGCCGGCTGTCGGTGGAGAGCCATGGCGCCTGGGCCTACAACGCCCTGTGGGACGGCATGCTGCGCTTCTTCGTCACGCTGCTGGTCATCGGCGTGGCGGCCCTGGCGGTGGCCTTCACTTTCGTGCGCGGCTGGCGGCGCACGCTCGACGGCATGGTCTCACAGGCCAAGGGCGTCGAGGAGGCCCGCTTCACCGTGATCGAGGTGCCGCGCACGCTCGAGCTCGAGGCGCTGGCCACCGGCATGAACTCGATGGTGCGGCGCGTGAAGCTGCTGTTCGAGAACCAGGCCAGCCAGCTCGACACGATGCGCCTGCAACTGCAGCGCGACGGCGTCTCGGGCGTGAGCAACCGCGCGCACTTCCTGCCGCAGCTCGAGCGCACCCTGGGCGGCAGCTCCACCGCGAGCACGGTGTCGCGCCGCGGCAGCCTGATCCTGCTGCGCGTGCAGCTGCTCAACGCCATCAACCGGCGCGTGGGCCGCAACATCGCCGACAAGCTGCTGGCCGACATCGGCCGGCGGCTCACCGAGTATGCCGGCCGTGTCGAGGGCAGCCTGTGCGGGCGCCTCAACGGCTCGGACTTCGCGCTGTACGTGCCCGTCAACGGCGTGGCCAAGGTCGTGGCCGAGGAGCTCGCCGCGGCGATGCGTCCGCTCTTCCAGCAAGCCGACCCGCAGGCGGAGTTCCACATCGGCGCGCTCGACGGGCTGGCCACCGGCGCCGTCGGGCAGACGCTGTCCAAGGCCGACCAGGCACTGGCGCAGGCCGAGAGCGTGGGCCCCTTCACGGTGGAGGTCCGCCCCGGCAGCGAGGGCGAGGTGATGGGCGAGCAGGAGTGGCGTCGCCGCGTCACGGAGGCGCTGCAGCTGGGCCGCACGCGCCTGATGGAGTTCCCGCTGATCGGGCCGGACGGCGCGCTGCTGCACCTGGAGTGCCCGCTGCGCCTGCAGCTCGAGCCCAACGGGCCCTTCTACAGCTCCGCGCACTGGCTGCCCATGGCCATCCGCGCGCAGCTCGTGCAGCAGGCCGACCTCATGGCCACGCGCATGGCGCTCGAGGCGATCGCCCGCGACGGCGCGGCGCGCAGCGTCTACATGTCGGCCGCCTCGCTGGCCGACGCGAAGTTCGTGCAGGCCGTGGGCGCGACGCTGGCCAGCCATCCCGAGGCGGCGCGCAGGTTCGTGGTGGAAGCCACCGAGTCGGCCGCGCATCCGGAGCAGGCCTGGCCGGAGGCGGCGGCGCTGTGGAAGCCGATGGGCGTGCGCTTCGGGCTCGGTGGTGCCAAGGAGTCGCTGCAGACGCTGCTGGAAGCCAAGGGCAAGGGCCTGGACTTCCTGAAGGTCGATGGCCGTTTCCTCAACGGTATCCACCAGGACGCCAAGCTCGCCGAGTACGCCGGCCAGGTGGTGGCCACCGCGCGCAGCATCGGCGTGACGATCTACGCCGAGGGAATCTCCCAGACCGAGGACCTGCCGGTGCTGTGGCGCCTGGGCTTCAACGGTGCAACCGGGCCGGCGATCAAGCGTCCGGGCAGCTGAGGCGCGGTGCGGCCCGGGTGGGGTGCGACGGCGCGCCGGCTGGCCATCGCGGCGGCCGGCTTGTCGGTGGCGGCGGCGCTCATGTGGCGCGCCGAGCCGGTGCAGGCGCTGGATGTCGAGCGGCTGCGTGTGGCCGCCTCGGCGCTCGGGCCGCGGGCCGAGGCCGGGGTACGCGACCTGCTGGCGCTGCTGCAGCGCATCGGCGCGGCCGACGAACTCACCCGGGCGCGCGAGGTCAACGATTTCTACAACCGCCGCATCCGCTATGGCACCGACCAGGCCATCTGGAACGTGGAGAACCACTGGGCCAGCCCGCTGCAGACCCTCGACAAGGGGCGGGGCGACTGCGAGGACTACGTGATCGCCAAGTACTACACCCTCGTGGCCGCGGGCATTCCGCCTGCGCGGCTGCGCATGGCCTACGTGGCCATCTCGGTGCCCCCTGCCGCGCCCGATCGGCCGGGTGACAAGAGCGTGCCGCACATGGTGCTGGCCTACTACGCGCAGCCCGGCGCCGAGCCGCTGATCCTGGACAACGTCGTGCCCGAGGTGCAACCGGCCTCGCGGCGCCCGGATCTGGCCACGCCGACCTACATGTTCAACGCCGAAGGCGCCTGGCAGCCCCAGGCCGGCCAGGACAGGCGCATCGGGGATGCTTCCCTGCTCGCACGCTGGCCGGGCCTGGCCATGCGGGCGGCGGCCGAGGGGTTCTGAGTGGCAGCTTCAGACGCTGCTTCGCGCGCCCCGAGCCGCCCGGCGGCGCCTGGCCGTCCCGACGACGAGCGCGAGCCCGGCCATCATCATGATCCAGGTGGAGGGCTCGGGAATGGGCGGCGGGAGCGGCGGGGGCCGCGGATCGGGGAAGGGATCGGGCGGAGGCGGGCCCGGCGGGGGCGGGTCCGGCCGGGGCCCGCCGTCGGTCACGTCCGCCAGCGGCGGGAGTTCAGGGGAGCCGGGGGGCGGCTCGAGCTGCAGCCGGCGCATGGCCAGCGGGCCTTGCTCGTCGTCGAAACGCTGGCCCCCGAGCATGTTGGCGCTGGAGGGCGGATCGATCGGATCGTCCCGCGGGCCGGCGGCTGTATCGTCGTTCAGGGGGGAGGTGTCGGCGGCCGTGACACGGCTCACGTTGCGGCACACGGTGGGAACGATCAGGCAGTGCTCGCCTTCGCAATAGACGAGCCCGCGCTCCACGGCGCTGCTCAGCCACTTCGTGCGCGTGACCTGGCGGCAGATGCGGCCGTTGCCGAAGTGCATGTCGCGCAGGTTCGAGTAGCTGCGCTTGCCCTCGATCTTGTCGCGCCCGATGGTGGCGATGTCGTCATAGGCGCGCGTGCGCATCCGCGCCTTGAGCCGGTCGCGCACATCTGGGGGGATGTCGCGGTAGCGGTCGACCGCCGCCTCCATGCTGCCCATGTAGGGGTCGGCACCCGGCTTGTCCCAGGAACAGGACGGCAGCGTGACGGTGGCGGCCACCAGCATCGTGGAAAGGGTGAGGGACATGAGCAGAGTGCCAGGACCCGGTCAAGGGAATAGTTGGCAATCTACTCAAATATGTGCCCCTGAATAGGGGTCCGCCCCCCTCAGGCAGGGGGTGGACAGCCTGGCCGTTCGGAGGCTGGGTGGGGCCGCGTCAGCGCGGGCTCAGGCGGTCAGGCGGTGCGGAATCCTCCCACAGCCTGGGCCGCCGCCAGGCGCCGGCGCCTGGCGGCGGCGCACACCAGCCCCACGCCAAGGGCCATCAGCGACCACGTCGAGGGCTCGGGCACAGGCACCGCAGGGGCGGGCACGGGCGGCTGGAGTATCCAGTCGGTGGACTCGATGAACCGTGCCGGGTCGGTTTCGATGGCTGGCGGCCCCGGGCGCAGCTCTTCGTGAGGCGCCTGCGCCAGCAGGACCCGTGGCGGCAGCGGATCGCTGCTGTCGTCAAAGCGCTGTCCGGCAAGCATCCTGGCGCCCGCGCTGACGGGTTCGGGGGGGTCTTCCTTCCCGTAGGCGGTATCGAAGTCGAGCTTGGCGGGGGTTACCCGGCTCACGTTGCGACACACGGTGGGCACGATCAGGCAGTGCTCGCCCTCGCAATAGACGAGCCCGCGCTCCACCGCCCCGGGCCCCCACTTCGAACGCGTGACCTGGCGACAGATGCGGCCCTTTCCGAAGTGCATGTCGCGCAGGTCGGAGTACTGCTGCCGGCCCTCGATCCGGTCGCGCGTGATGGCGGCGATGTCGTCGTAGGCGCGCTTGCGCATCTTCTCCTTGAGGCGGGCACGAACCTCGCCGGGAATGTCGCGGTAGCGGTCCACCGCGGCCTCGATGTCGCCCATGTAGGGGTCCACGCCCGGCCGGTCCCAGGAGCAGGACGGCAGGGTGACACTGGAGGCCACCAGGAGTGTGGACAGGACGAGCGACATCGAGGGTACGTGCGGATCCGCCAGGAGGCGGGAGCAGGTGACTCTAGCGAGGGCGCCTGGCCGAAAGGGGCCCCGCTCACCCCGCAGCCGCGGGGCGGGGCTGAGACATCCTGCCCGTTTTCAGCCCGCACGCGCGGCGTTGAGCACCTCGCGCGTGCGCACGGCGGCGTCGCGCGCGGCCCGGGCGAAGCTGCCATCGGCGGCGGCGTAGAGGATCGCCCGCGAGGAATTGACGATGATCGGCCCGGTGGTGTGCTGCATCCGCCCCTGGGGGTCGAGCTGGCCGCGCCAGGCCGCTCGCACGGTGGCTGCGGCATCCCCGCCCTGGGCACCCACGCCAGGGATCAGCAGCGGCAGTGTGGGGGCGAGCGTGCGCACGCGCTCGAGCTCGCGCGGGTAGGTGGCACCCACCACGAGGCCGGTCTCGCCGCTGGAGTTCCACGCGCCGGCGGCCAGGCGTGCGATGCGCTCGTAGAGCCGCTCACCTCCTTCGAGCATGAGCGACTGCAGGTCGTCGCCGCCCGGGTTGGAGGTGCGACACAGCACGATCACGCCCTTGCCGGGGTGGCGCGCGAAGGGCTCCAGCGAGTCCAGGCCCATGAAGGGCGAGAGCGTCACGGCGTCGGCGCCATAGCGCTCGAAAGCCTCGCGCGCGTACTGCTCGGCCGTCGAGCCGATGTCGCCGCGCTTGGCGTCCAGGATCACCGGCACATCGGGGGCGCAGGCGCGGATGTGCCGCATCAGCCGTTCGAGCTGATCCTCCGCGCCATGCGCGGCGAAGTAGGCGATCTGCGGCTTGTAGGCGATCACCAGGTCGGCGGTGGCTTCGACGATGGCGGCGCAGAAGTCGTAGATGCGCGAGGCGTCGCCCTTCCACGTGCCGGGAAAGCGTGTGGGCTCGGGATCCAGGCCGACACACAGCATCGAATCGTGCCGACGCTCGGCGGCAAGCAGCTGCGTGGTAAAACCCATGGTGGCTGGCGTGGGTGGAGCTGAAGGGGCGGGCGCGGGGCGGCGCGAAGGCGGCCGCCCTCAGACCCGGCGCGCCAGGCTCGCCGCCAGGCCGGTGTAGGTCGAGGGCGTGAGCGCGAGCAGCCGCTGCCGCTCCGGCCCAGGCAGCGGCAAGTCGGCGATGAAGCGCTGCATCAGCTCGCGCGTGATCGGCTGGCCGCGGGTGAAGGCCTTGAGCTGCTCGTAGGGCTCGGGCACACCGTGGCGGCGCATCACCGTCTGCACCGCCTCGGCCAGCACCTCCCACGCACCATCGAGGTCGGCCGCCAGCGCGGCCTCGTCGAGCTGGAGCTTGCCCAGGCCCTTGAGCAGGCTGTCGTGGGCGAGCACCGTGTAGCCGAAGGCCACGCCCATGTTGCGCAGCACCGTGGAATCGGTGAGGTCGCGCTGCCAGCGGCTCAGCGGCAGCTTGTGACTCATGTGGGCGAGCAGCGCGTTGGCCAGCCCGTAGTTGCCTTCGGCGTTCTCGAAGTCGATCGGGTTGACCTTGTGCGGCATCGTGCTCGAGCCCACCTCGCCGGCGCGGGTCTTCTGGCGAAAGTACCCCAGGCTGATGTAGCCCCAGACGTCACGCGCCAGGTCCACGAGGATGGTGTTGCAGCGCGCCATCGCGTCAAAGAGCTCGGCCATGCCGTCGTGCGGCTCGATCTGGATCGTGTAGGGGTTGAAGACCAGGCCCAGGCGCTCTTCCACCACGCGCCGGCTGAAGGCTTCCCAGTCGAAGTCGGGCCAGGCGGCCAGGTGGGCGTTGTAGTTGCCCACGGCACCGTTCATCTTGGCCGGCAGCGGCACCTCGGCGATGCGCGCGCGTGCCGTGCGCAGCCGCGCCACGACGTTGGCCAGCTCCTTGCCCACGGTGGTGGGGCTCGCCGTCTGGCCGTGCGTGCGGCTGAGCATCGGCACCTCGGCCTGCGCGTGCGCCAGGTTCGTGAGCGTGCCGATGACCTGGTCCAGCGTGGGCAGCAGCACCTCCGCGCGCGCGGCGCCGAGCATCAGCGCGTGGCTCGTGTTGTTGATGTCCTCGCTCGTGCACGCGAAGTGCATGAACTCGCCCGAGCGGGCGAGCCCGGGGCGCCCGCTCAGCTGCGCCTTGAGCCAGTACTCGACCGCCTTGACGTCATGGTTGGTGCGGCGCTCGATGTCCTTGATGGCCTGCGCGTCGGCCTCGCTGAAGCCGCTGGCCAGCGCGCGCAGGAAGTCGCGGTCGTCTGCCGCCAGGGGCGCCAGCTCGGCCAAGCCCGCCTCGGTGAGCGCGATGAACCACTCCACCTCGACCTGCACGCGCCGGTGCATGAGCGCGTACTCGCTCAGCAGCGGGCGCAGCGCCGCCAGGCGCGGCGCGTAGCGGCCGTCCAGCGGCGACAGGGCGGACAGGGTCGAGGAGCTCATGCGGGGCGAGTCGGCCCGCGGGGGGATCCTGGGGCTGCGCGATTCTAGGCGCGTGCGCCACGCCTGGCCCTCTGAGCCATCGTGGGCCCGCGGGCGACTCCGGATGCCGGCCCGGATATTGCATGGCCTAATCCGGTGTCTGCTTGGGCCGACCGTCCCGATCACCTGAATCGTCCCGACCGACCCGGCCGCACGTTCACCGCCCTCACGAACCCGAACCAGGAGTCCTCTGCCATGTCGTCTTCCCGTCGTCCCATCCTGGCTGCCGTGGCGGCCGCCGCGCTGCTGGCGGTTGCCGGCCCCACGTTTGCCCAGGCCAAGCTCAAGGTCGCTGCGATCTACACCGTGCCGGTGGAGCAGCAGTGGGTCAGCCGCATCGACAAGGCCCTGAAGGCCGCGGCCGCACGCGGTGAGATCGAGTACGAGTTCAGCGAGAAGGTGGCCAACGCCGACTACGAGCGCGTGATGCGCCAGTACGCCGAGAAGGGCAACACGCTGATCGTGGGCGAGTCGTTTGCGGTGGAAGCCGCTGCGCGCAAGGTGGCCAAGGAGTACCCCAAGGTCAGCTTCCTGATGGGCAGCTCGGGCAAGCCGCAGGCCCCCAACTTCAGCGTCTTCGACAACTACATCCAGGAGCCGGCCTACCTGAGCGGGCTGATCGCCGGCGCCATGAGCAAGAGCGGCAAGATCGGCATGGTGGGCGGCTACTCGATTCCGGAGGTCAACCGCCTCATGAATGCCTTCATGGCCGGCGCCAAGGAGAGCAACCCGAAGGTGCAGTTCATGGTCACCTTCATCAACAGCTGGTTCGACCCGCCCAAGGCCAAGGAAGCGGCCTTCGCGATGATCGACAAGGGCGCCGACGTGATGTATGCCGAGCGCTTCGGCGTGAGCGACGCGGCCAAGGAGCGCAAGGTGCTGGCCATCGGCAACGTCATCAACACGCAGAAGGACTACCCCGACACGGTGGTGGCCTCGGCGCTGTGGAACATGGAGCCCACCATCGACCGCGCCCTCAAGGCCGTCAAGGAAGGCAAGTTCAAGGCCGAGGACTACGGGCAGTACTCGATGATGAAGTTCAAGGGCAGCGAGCTCAGCCCCCTGGGCACCTTCGAGGGCAAGGTGCCCAAGGCCGTGATGGACAAGGTCGCGCAGCGCCAGAAGGAGATCCTGGAGGGCAAGTTCACCGTCAAGGTCGACGACAACGCCCCCAAGGCCACCGCCAAGTGACGCGCGCCTGATGGCGCTCAGCGGCATCCGCGCCCTCGTCTTCGACGTCTTCGGCACGGTCGTCGACTGGCGCTCCACGGTCATCGCCGAAGGCCGCGCGCTGGCCGCCCGCCAGGGTGCGTCGGGCGCGCAGGCGGGTGCCTGTGGCGAGGCCTCGGCGAGGGTCGCGCAGGCCTGGTCGCAGGTCGACTGGGCCGCTTTCGCCGACGCCTGGCGCGCCGGCTACCCGCTGGCGATGGACCGCGTGCGCCGGGGCGAGTGGCCCTGGGCCTCGATCGACGTGCTGCACCGGCGCATCCTGGACGAGCTGCTGGCCGGGCGTGCGCTCGCGCTGGCCGAGCAGGAGGCGGCGGACTTCAACCGCGTCTGGCACCGCCTGGCGCCCTGGCCCGACAGCGTGCCGGGGCTGCTGCGGCTGAAGCGGCTGCACCCGGTGGCCACGCTCTCCAACGGCAACGTGTCGCTGCTGCTGGCGATGGCGCGCCACGCGGGGCTGCCGTGGGATGCGATCTTCTCGGCCGAGCTTTTCGGCCACTACAAGCCCGACCCGCAGTGCTACCAGGGCGCGGCGCGGCTGCTGGATCTCGCGCCGGCGCAGGTGCTGATGGTGGCGGCGCACCCGAGCGACCTGCGCGGTGCGGCCCGCGCAGGGCTGCGCACCGCCTACGTGCCGCGGCCGCTGGAGCGCGGGCCGGGCGGGCCGATGGAGCCTTGGACGCCGGGCGAGTTCGACCTCGTGGCGTGCGACTTCATCGATCTGGCGCGGCAGCTCGGCGGCTGAGGTCCGCGGCGCGCGCCACGGCCCGGTCCGCTCTCCCGCTTGCCTGCCCCCGTCTTCCCGCCATCCACCGTGCATTCATCCACCCCCGTCCTGAAGCTGTCGGGCATCACCAAGCGCTTTGGCGCGCTGGTGGCCAACGACGCCATCACGCTCGAGCTCGGTGCGGGCGAGGTGCTGGCCCTCCTGGGCGAGAACGGGGCAGGCAAGAGCACGCTCGTGTCGATCCTCTTCGGGCACTACGTGGCCGACGCGGGCTCGATCGAGGTCTTCGGCCACGAGCTCCCGCCCGGACAGCCGCGCGCGGCGCTGGCCGCGGGCATCGGCATGGTGCACCAGCACTTCACGCTGGCCGACAACCTGAGCGTGCTCGACAACGTGATGCTGGGCACCGAGAGCCTGTGGCAGCCCTTCTCCAGGCGGGGTGAGGCACGCCGCGCGCTCGAGCAGGCCGCGCGCGACTTCGGGCTGGCCGTGGACCCCGACGCCCGCGTGGGCGAGCTCTCCGTGGGCGAGCGCCAGCGCGTGGAGATCCTCAAGGCGCTCGTGGCCTTCGGCCGCAAGCGCGGCGCGCGCATCCTGATCCTGGACGAGCCCACGGCGGTGCTCACCCCGCAGGAGAGCGAGTCGCTCTTTGCCACGCTCGGGCAGATGGTGGCGCGAGGCCTGTCGGTGATCTTCATCAGCCACAAGCTCGACGAGGTGCTGCGCGTGTCGCACCGCGTGGCGGTGCTGCGCGGCGGGCGTCTCGTGGCGGTGCGCCCCGCCGCCGGTGCGAGCCGCGCGGAACTGGCCGAGGCGATGGTCGGACGCGTGGTGGCCGGCCCGGTGAGGCGGCCTGCGGCCCGTGCGGCTGCCGGTGGCCCTGCGCCTGCGGTCTTGCAGCTGCAAGGCGCCACCGTGCGCGGCAGCGGGGCGCGTGCGCTGCTCGATTCGTTGGACCTGGAAGTCGGCGCTGGCGAGGTGGTGGCGATCGCGGGCGTGGCGGGCAACGGCCAGCAGGCGCTGGCCGAGGTGCTGAGCGGCGAGCGTGCCCTGGACACCGGCCAACTCAATATTGGCGGGCGCTCACTTCCGCCCAAACCCATATCTTTCGTGGAGGCCTCGGTGGCGCGGATCCCCGAGGATCGGCAGGCCGTCGGTGTCGTCGGAGACCTGTCCCTGTGGGAAAACGCGGTGCTCGAGCGGCTGGGCACGCCGGCGTTTTCGCGCCTGGGCTGGCTGCGGCGCACGGCCGCGCGTGCGCACGCCCGGCACATCGTCGAGCGCTTCGATGTGCGCGGCACCGAGGGGCTCGGCGTGGACACACCCACCCGGGCGCTGTCGGGGGGCAACATGCAAAAGCTCATCCTCGGGCGCGCGTTGTCGGGCTCGCCCGCAGCGGGCAGCCCGGATGGCAGTGCCGGCGTGCCGCTGCTCATCGTCGCGAGCCAGCCGACCTGGGGCCTGGACGTGGGCGCGGTGGCCTACGTGCACCAGCAGCTGCTCGATGCCTGCGCCGGCGGCAGCGCGGTGCTGCTCATCAGCGAGGATCTCGACGAGATCTTCACGCTGGCCGACCGCATCGCCGTGATCCACCATGGCCGGCTCACGCCCGCCCGGCCCGTGGCGCAGTGGACGCTCACCACGATCGGCCTGGCCATGGCCGGCGGCGAGGAGGCGGCCCATGCGGCTTGAACGGCGCGCCCGCAGCTCGCGCGCGCACCTGCTGGTGGCCACGCTGGGCGCGGTGGTCTTCACGCTCGCGGTGGCCTCGCTGCTCGTGGCCTGGGCCGGTGCGCCGGTGGGCCGAGCCTGGGTGCTGCTGCTCGACGGGGGCTTTGGCTCGCGCTTTGCCTTCACCGAGACGCTCACGCGCGCGACGCCGCTCATCCTCACGGGGCTGGCCGCCGCCGTGGCCTTTCGCGCGCAGCTCTACAACATCGGCGCCGAGGGCCAGCTCTATGCCGGCGCCCTGGCGGCCGTGGCAGTGGGCGGGCTGCATGGCGGCACCGGGCTCGAGTGGCCCGACCCGCTGCTCTTCTTGGGCATGCTGGCCGCAGCCATGCTCGCCGGTGCGCTGCTGCTGCTCGGCCCGGCGCTGATGAAGGCGCGCCTCGGGGTGGACGAGGTGGTGACGACGCTGCTGCTGAATTTCATCGTGCTGCTCTTCGTCTCGGCCATGCTCGACGGGCCCATGAAGGACCCCACGGCCCTGGGCTGGCCGCAGAGTGTGGCGCTCAAGGATGAGCTGCAGCTCGACAAGCTGCTCGAGCGCAGCCGCGTGCACACGGGCTTGCTGGGCGCGCTGGCGCTCGCGCTGGCCGTGTGGGTGCTGCTGCGCTTCACCACCACGGGTTTCCAGATCCGCGCCGTGGGCTCGGGCGCGCGCGCCGCCGCCTTCGCGGGCATGCCGGTGGGCTGGGTGACGGTGAAGGTGGCGCTGCTGTCGGGCGCGCTGGCCGGCCTGGCCGGGGCGATCGAGGTGGCCGGCCGCACCGCCTACGTGACGCTGGACATGAGCCCGGGATACGGCTATAGCGGCATCGTGATCGCCATGCTCGCCATGCTCAACCCGCTGGCGGTGGTGGGCGCGGCCGTGTTCGTGGCCGGCATGCTGGTGGGGGCCGACTCGATGAGCCGCGCCGTCAACGTGCCCACCTACATTGCCGACGTGATCGTGGCGGTGGCGCTGATCGCGATGCTCGTGGCCACGATGCTCACGCAGTACCGGATCCGCCGCTGAGGCGCCCATGCACAGCCTGCGACGATGAACGAGACCCTCGAGCTGCTCACCTCTGCCGCCTTCTGGGCTGCCGTGCTGCGCATCGCCACGCCGCTCATCCTGGGCACCCTCGGGGTGCTGCTGTGCGAGCGCGCGGGCGTGCTCAACCTGGGCATCGAGGGGATCATGGTGGCTGGGGCCTTTGCCGGCTGGCTGGCCGTGTTCCAGGGCGCATCGCTCTGGACGGGGGTGGCGGTGGCGGCACTCACGGGTGCGGCCTTCGGCCTGCTGCACGGGGTGCTCACGGTCCAGCTTGCGCTGTCGCAGCATGTCTCGGGGCTGGGCATCACGCTGCTGGCCACGTCGCTGGCGAGCTACGCCTACCGCGTGAGCTTTCCGAAGGTGGAGCGCCCGCCCACGGTGCAGACCTTCCAGCCCATGGAGGGCCTGCCGATCCCGGTGCTCGACACGCAGACGCCCATGACGCTGCTGGCGCTCGTGCTCGTGCCGGTGGTGGGCTGGGTGCTGATGCGCACGCCGCTGGGCCTGGCGGTGCGGATGGTGGGGGAGAACCCGGCGGCCGCCGAGGGCCAGGGCCTGAGCGTGGCGGGGCTGCGCATCGGCGCGATCTGCGCCGGCTCGGCGCTGATGGGCGTGGCGGGCTCGTTCCTGACGCTGTCGGCCTTCAACGCGTTCTTCTTCAACATGGCCAACGGGCGCGGGTGGGTATGCGTGGCGCTCGTCGTCTTCGCCTCGTGGCGACCGGGCAAGGCGCTGCTGGGCGCACTCATCTTCGCCTTCTTCGATGCGCTGCAGCTGCGCCTGCAGCAAGCCGGCGGCGGCGTGCTCGGGGTGGAGATTCCCTACCAGTTCTACCTCATGCTGCCCTACGCGATGGCCATCGTCGCGCTCGTGCTCGTGGCGCGGCGCGCGGCCTACCCGCAGGCGCTGATGAAGCCGTACCGGGCCGGCGAGCGCTGAGGGCGCGGGCCGAGCTGAGCCCGGCGGCTGATCACGCCGCTCTGAGCCGCAGCCCTCGGGCGGCGCCTGCATCCCCGTCCCGCGCGCTGCCGTACGGCCGTCGCGGCCGTCGCTCAGGCGTTGCCGTGCGTACCTGGCGCGTCGTCGGCGGCGACTTCGCCACCCAGGCGCTCCAGAACCGGGCCCGTGCCTGGGCCCAGCCTCGAGGGCGGGGCGTCGCCGATCTCGAAGGCCGGCGCGAGCACCTGCAGCGCGCGATCGGCCTGGATCTCGTCGGCCGCGTGCACCCAGGCCAGCGCCTGCCCGGCCTGCACGGTCGTGCCAGTCGCGAGCACGCCCGCCAGTCCCACGCGTGGGTCCACCGTGT
>CAILKA010000277.1 GCA_903834645.1 uncultured beta proteobacterium | reverse complement strand
GGTGTCGCCGATCAGCGCATACAGCCGCCTGGCCACGAGGGAGCAGTACTCGTGCGCCGACACGCGCTGCGCGCCGTCGGTCTCGCCGGCGTCCTCGTAGACGTAGACGAGATCGATGTCGGAGGACACGTTGAGCTCGCGCGCGCCCAGCTTGCCCATGCCCACGATCCAGAAGTCGATGGGCTGGCCGGCGGCATCGCGCGGCATGCCGTGGCGTGCGTCGGCCTCGGCGCGGGCCTGCCCGAGGGCGAGCTCGAGCGTGGTCTCGGCCAGCGCCGTCATGGCCGCGGTGACGGCCTCCAGCGTCGCGCCTTGCTCCACGTCGAGCACCGCCAGGCGCTCGAGCACGAGCTGGCGCGCCACGCGCAGCGCGCTGGCGAGCTCGCGCCCGCCCGCAAGCAGGGCCTGCACGGCAGCCTGGATCGCCGCCGCGTTGGGCAGGCCGGGTGGCAGCGCCGCGAGCTCGGCCGCGTAGCGGCGCCGGATGCGCTGCACGAAGCGGCTGTGCGCCGCGTCGGCGGCGCCCGATCGGCCGGACGCCGTCGCGCCCGGTGCTTGTAGATCCATCGAAGAAGGTTCCCTCGGCCCGGTGGTCGTCGCCTTGCGCCGCCGCACCTGGGAGGGCGGGGTGCGGGCGCTCCACGTGGTTTGTGTGTGGCCTCAGCGTATCCAGATCGTTTGGTTGACCTCGATTCAGGGGTACTGCCGCACAATCCACGCATGAAGATCGCCGCCGTGCAGATGGTTTCGACCCCGGAGGTCGCGCGCAACCTGGAGGCGGCCAGCCGTCTCGTGGCCGAAGCGGCGGCGGCGGGCGCCGAGCTCGTCGCGCTGCCCGAGTACTTCTGCCTGATGGGCCGTCGCGACACGGACAAGCTCGCCGTGGCCGAGGACCTCGCGCCGGCCGGGCCGGTGGCCGGCGCGAGCCAGGCCGGCCCGATCCAGCAGTGCCTGGCCCAGGCCGCACAGCGCCACGGCATCTGGCTCGTGGGCGGGACGCTGCCCCTGCGCGTGCCGGGCCGCGACGACCGCGTGCGCAACAGCTGCCTCGTCTACGGCCCCGATGGCGCCCTGGCCGCGCGCTACGACAAGATCCACCTCTTTGCCTTCGACAACGGGCGCGAGCAGTACGACGAGGGCCGCGTGCTGGAGGCCGGCAGCGACTCCGTGAGCTTTGGCTGCGGCGCTCACCGAGTGGGCCTGAGCGTGTGCTACGACGTGCGCTTCCCGGAGCTCTACCGGGAGCTGGCGGGCACCGACGCGGACCGCCCCTGCGACCTGATGTGCGTGCCGGCGGCCTTCACCCACACCACGGGGCAGGCGCACTGGGAGCTGCTGCTGCGCGCGCGCGCAGTGGAGAACCAGTGCGTGGTGCTGGCCCCCGCCCAGGGCGGGCTGCACGAGAACGGCCGGCGCACGTGGGGTCACACCCTGATCGCCGACGCCTGGGGGCGCGTGCTCGCGCAGCGCACCGAGGACGGCGAGGGGGTGGTGCTGGCCGAGCTCGACCCGGCGCACCTGGCCCAGGTGCGCACGCAGCTGCCTGCGCTGCGCCACCGAAGGCTGTAGGCCAGGCCTCAGCCGCTTCAGCCGGGTCAGCGCCGCCCGTACATCATCTGGCGCGCCAGCAGCCGCTTGAGCGGCGCGGCCGCCTGCAGCGCCGCCAGCGCCAGGCCCCGCGCCGCAGCCACCCCCGGGGCGCGCCACGTGAAGCTGCGCGCGAGGAAGTCGGTGGTGGCGATCATCGACCAGCGATCCGGCGCGCGGGCCCACTCCACCTGGCGCAGCGCCGCTTCGGTGTCGTCGGGTAGCTCGCGCAGCGCCTGCACGAGCGTGTAGGCGTCGCGCAGGCCGAGGTTGAGGCCCTGCCCGGCCACCGGGTGCAGGGTCTGGGCGGCGTTGCCGATGCGCACGAGCCGCCCCTGCACGAGGCTGCGCTCGGCGATCAACCCCAGCGCAAAGTCCTTGAGGTTCGACAAGCCGACGAGCCGCCCGGCCTCGCGCGGCAGCCGGTCGGCGAGCACGGCCAGGCGCTGCGCCGGCTCCAGCGCGCGCAAGGGGTCGTCCTCGGTGGGCACGCACCACACGAGGGCGCGGGGAGACACGCCAGCCACCGCCGGCCCAAGCGGCAGCAGCGCCACCGGCCCGTCGCGCGTGAAGCGCTCGAAGGCCGTGGCCGCCGGCGCGTCGGCCAGGCTGGCCGTGCCCACCCAGGCCGTCTGGCCGTAGTCGTGGCGCAGCGGCTCGCGTGGCGCCCGCGGCGCCCGGCCTGCGCCCGCACCCCCGTCCGGTTCGGTGCCGCGCGCCAGGCGTGCCGCCCCGGCGTACACGCCCCCTTCGGCCACCACGACGAGGTCGAAGTCCTGCACGATGCCGGCGTCCACCTCGACGCCGTCCGGGCGTTCGCGCAGGGCCCTGACGCTGTGCCCGAAGCAGCTGGCCAGGCGTACCCCGCCATCGTCGCGGCAGGCCTGATCCCAGGCCTGCTGCAGCGCGGCCACGAGGGGCCCGTAGGCAAGCACGGCCCCGAGCATCGGCACGCCCTGCTCGCGCGCGTGCAGCCGCACCGCTGCCTGCACGGGCAGGCTCGGCGGCGCCTGGGAGACGTGCACCGCCAGGATCGGGTGCGCCGCCGCCTCGGGCCAGGCATGCAGGCGACGCAGCAGCTGCACGCTACCGAGCGACAGCGCCAGCGTGCGCGGATCAGCCGACACATCCTGCGTGGCCGGCCGTGCATCGAAGACCGTCAGCCGCGCGTGCGGCAGCATGCGTGCCGCGTGCAGCGCCAGCGCCAGGCCCACCGGCCCGGCCCCCACCACGCCGATGCGCAAGGCGGCGGGCGGGCTGGCCGGGGGCGAGCGAAGGGGCTGCATCGCCCGACGATAGCGCAAGCGCAGTGCGTTCGCGCGCCTTGCGCTACGCTCGTCACCTTCTCCCTTGCACGAGCGGCTCGCCAGCCGACCCCACCCCATGCAATACCGCCGCCTCGGCCGCAGTGGCGTGCGCGTCAGCGCACTGTCCCTGGGCTCCTGGGTCACGTACCACAACCAGGTGGGCACCGATGCCGCCGTCGAGATGCTCGCTGCCGCCTTTGATGCGGGCGTCAACTTCTACGACAACGCCGAGGTCTATGCCGGCGGCCACAGCGAGACGATCATGGGCCAGGCGCTCAAGCGCCTGGGTTGGCCGCGCCTGAACTACCTCGTGTCCACTAAGTTCTACTGGGGGCTGGATCGCAGCGGCGAGGCCGTGAACCGCAAGGACACGCTCAACCGCAAGTACCTGATGCAGGCCATCGACGGGTCGCTGCGGCGCTTGGGCCTGGAGCACGTCGACCTCGTCTACTGCCACCGCCCCGACCCGCACACCCCCATCGAGGAGACGGTGCGGGCGATGAGCGACATGATCACGCAGGGCAAGGCCCTGTACTGGGGCACGAGCGAGTGGAGTGCGGCCGACATCCGAGCCGCCTGGGAGATCGCCGAGCGCCACCACCTGCACAAGCCCGTGATGGAGCAGCCCCAGTACCACCTGCTGCACCGCAAGCGCGTGGAGCAGGAGTACGCGCGGCTGTACGAGGACATCGGGCTGGGCCTGACGACCTGGAGCCCGCTGGCCTCGGGCCTGCTCACCGGCAAGTACCGCGACGGCGTGCCCGAGGGCAGCCGGGCGACGGTGGAGGGCTACGCGTTCCTGCGCGAAGGCCTGACGGACCCCGCGCGCAACGCCGCCGTGGCGGCGCTGGCGGGGATCGCGCGCGAGATCGACGCCACGCCCGCGCAGCTGGCGCTGGCCTGGTGCCTGCGCAACCCGCGCGTGAGCACCGTCATCATGGGCGCCTCGCGCGTGCAGCAGCTGCACGACAACCTGCGCGCCCTGGAGGTGCTGCCGCGCCTGACCGAGGAGATCGCGCAGCGCGTCGACGCGATCGCCCTGCCCCTGGCCGCGTGAGGGGACAGGCCGTCACCGGCCCCGCGGCGCGACGCCGGCCCGATACAATGGCGGGTTTTGGTCTTTCGGCGCCGCCGTGGCGCCGTGCAGGAGTTCGCACGTGTTCATAGCCAACGCCTACGCCCAGGCTGCCCCGGCGGCTGCCGCCGGTGGCGCCGAGTCGACGCTGCTCAGCCTGCTGCCGCTGGTGCTGATGTTCGTGGTGCTGTACTTCATCATGATCCGCCCGCAGATGAAGCGCCAGAAGGAGCACCGGGCGATGATCGACGCCCTGGCCAAGGGCGACGAGGTGGTGGTGGCCGGCGGCATCGTCGGGCGCATCTCGCGCCTGGGCGACACGATCGTGCACGTCGAGGTGTCCGAGGGCGTGGAGATGCAGGTGCAGCGCCCCTCGGTGGTGCAGGTCCTGCCCAAGGGCACCTACAAGTGATCAGGCCGCGCACCGCGGGGCCGGCTGGGGCCGGACGCGACGCGCGGCGCAACGGGGTCAGGCGATGAACCGCTATTCCTGGTGGAAGTACGCGATCCTCGTGGTCGCGCTGCTGGTGGGCATGGTCTACACGCTGCCCAACTTCTACGGCGAGGCGCCTGCGGTGCAGGTCTCCAGCGCCAAGTCCACGCTGCGCGTCGATGGCGCCACCACCGCGCGCGTCGAGCAGGCGCTCAAGCAAGCCGGCGTGTCGGTCGACTTCGTGCAGCTCGAGGGCCTGTCGGTGCGCGCGCGCTTTGCCGACACCGACACCCAGAAGCGCGCCAAGGACGCCATCTCCGGGGCGCTCAACCCCGACCCGAAGGATCCCTCCTACATCGTTGCGCTGAACCTGGTGTCGCGCTCGCCGCAGTGGCTGGCCAACCTGCGCGCGCTGCCGATGTACCTGGGCCTGGACCTGCGTGGCGGCGTGCACTTCATGATGCAGGTGGACATGCGCGGGGCCATCAAGCAGGCCATCGACACCTACGCCAGCGATGCACGCACGGCGCTGCGCGACAAGAAGATCCGCTTTGCCAACCTCGTGCGCGAGCCCCAGGGCCTGCGCCTGACGCTGCCCGATGCGGCCACCGCGCAGGCCGCTCGCGGCGTGCTGGCCGACCGGCTGCCCTCGCTCGAGTGGAGCGAATCGACCGAACCCGGTGGCGGCGTGATCCTCACCGGACGCCTCAAGGCGACGGCTGTCACCGAGGTGCAGTCGCAGGCGCTCAAGCAGAACATCGAGACGCTGCACAAGCGCGTCAACGAGCTCGGCGTGGCCGAGCCCGTGATCCAGCAGCAAGGCGCCGACCGCGTCGTGGTGCAGCTGCCCGGCGTGCAGGACACCGCGCGTGCCAAGGACATCATCGGCCGCACCGCGACGCTGCAGATCCGCCTGGTCGAGCCCAACATCGCCCAGGCCGCCGAGGTGGTGCCCCAGCGCGACAAGGACGGCACGGCGCGCGAGGTCGGCCTCAAGCGCGAGGTGGTGGCCACCGGCGACCAGCTCAAGAACGCCTCGGCCAGCTTCGACGAGAACCAGCGTCCGGCGGTGTCGGTGCGGCTCGACGACGTGGGCGGGCGCCAGATGCGCGCTGCCACGCGCGAGAACCTCGGCAAGCCCATGGCCATCGTGCTCTACGAGAAGGGCAAGGGCGAGGCGATCTCGGTGGCCACGATCCAGGGCGAGTTCGGCACCGATTTCCGCATCACGGGCAACTTCACGGTGCAGGAGACGGCCGACATGGCGCTGCTCACTCGCGCCGGGGCGCTGGCCGCGCCGATGGAGATCGTCGAGGAGCGCACGATCGGCCCGAGCCTGGGGGCGGAGAACATCGCCAAGGGCTTCAACAGCGTCATCTACGGGTTCCTGGCGATCGTCGCCTTCATGTGCGTGTACTACGTGCTGTTCGGCCTGGTCTCCTCGCTGGCCCTGGGTTTCAACCTGCTGCTGCTGGTGGCGGTGCTGTCGATGTTGCAGGCCACGCTGACGCTGCCGGGCATGGCGGCCATCGCGCTCACGCTGGGCATGGCCATCGATGCCAACGTGCTCATCAACGAGCGGGTGCGCGAGGAGTTGCGCAACGGCGCGGCCCCGCAGATGGCCATCCACGTCGGCTACGAGCGGGCATTTGCCACCATCCTGGACTCCAACGTCACGACGCTGATCGCGGGCCTGGCGCTGCTGGCCTTCGGCTCGGGCCCGGTGCGCGGCTTCGCGGTGGTGCATTGCCTGGGCATCCTCACCTCGATGTTCTCGGCCGTGATGTTCTCGCGCGGCCTCGTGAACCTCTGGTACGGGCGCCAGAAGAAGCTCAAGTCGGTGTCCATCGGCCAGGTCTGGCGGCCCGACGCCAAGGTCCCGGCGCAGCCGGCAGCCCCCGCAGGCGAGTGAAGGAGCGCGCACATGGAACTGTTTCGGATCAAGCGCGACATCCCCTTCATGCGCCACGCGCTGGTGCTCAACATCGTCTCCTTCGTCACCTTCGCGCTGGCGGTGTTCTTCATCGCCACGCGCGGGCTGCACCTGTCGATCGAGTTCACGGGCGGCACGGTGCTGGAGGTGGAGTACGCACAGGCGGCCGACCTCGAGCGAGCCCGCACGGCCATCGACAAGCTCGGCCTGGGCGAGGTGCAGGTGCAGACCTTCGGCACCTCGCGCGACGTGCTCGTGCGCCTGCCCGTGCGCGGGGAGTCCAAGGACAACGCGACGCTCGGCACGCGCGGCTTCGAGCAGCTGTGCAGCGCCGAGGGTGGCACCGTGGGCACGCGCCAGTACACCACCGCCCAGGGCGAGCAGGTGAGCCGGCCCTCATGCACCACGCCTGCCGGGGCTGAGCCGGTGCGGTTGAACCGGGTGGAGTTCGTCGGTCCTTCGGTGGGCTCGGAACTCGCACGCGACGGAGCGCTGGCGCTGGCCTTCACGGTGGCCGGCATCATGCTGTATCTGGCCATGCGCTTCGAGTGGAAATTCTCGGTGGCGGGCATCGTGGCCAACCTGCACGACGTCATCATCATCCTGGGCTTCTTCGCCTTCTTCCAGTGGGAGTTCTCGCTGGCCGTGCTGGCGGCGATCCTGGCCGTGCTGGGCTACTCGGTCAACGAGTCGGTGGTGATCTTCGACCGCATCCGCGAGACCTTCCGCAAGATGCGCAAGATGACCACCCCGCAGGTCATCGACCACGCCATCACGAGCACCACGAGCCGCACCGTGATCACGCACGGCTCGACGCAGATCATGGTGCTGTCGATGCTCATCTTCGGCGGGCCCACGCTGCACTACTTCGCGGTGGCGCTCACCATCGGCATCCTCTTTGGCATCTACTCGTCGATCTTCGTGGCCGCGGGCATTGCGATGTGGCTCGGCGTCAAGCGCGAGGATCTGGTGAAGTCCGGGCCCTCGCGCTCCGATCCGAACGATCCGAACGCCGGCGCGGTGGTCTGAGGCCCGTGCCCGTGGGCGTGCTGCCGGGCCCGTGGCCGTGCCGGATCGGGGGGTGGCGGCGCCGCGCGGGGGCTTTTCGGCATCGGCCGGCGCGCTGACAATCCGCTTCCATGTCCTCCGGCGCCGCACCCCACGAAATCGCCCGCCAGGCACGGCGCCAGTGGGCCGAGCATGTGCTGCGTGGCCTGCCGGTGGTGATGCAGTCGCTC
>CAILKA010000276.1 GCA_903834645.1 uncultured beta proteobacterium | reverse complement strand
TGAACCTGCACGAGCTCATCGAAGACGAGCTGATCCTCGCCCTGCCCCTGGTGCCCCGCCACGAGCAATGCCCCGAGCCACTGCCCTGGGAGCCCGAGATGCCCACCGCGCCGGCAGAGGTGCCGGGCGACGAGGTGGCGCACCCGTTTGCGGCGCTGGCTAGGCTCAAGCAGGGGTGAACCCACGATGAGCCACACCTTACCCGCCAAGCTTTCCAGGGTTCTGCCGGCAGGCGACGGGACCGCCGTGCCGGGGCCAGAGCGCCCCCTTACGCCACCAGCCTCCATCCAGGACTCTGCAGGCGAACGCCGGCCCGGTCGGCTCGGTGGCAGGCTCTCCGACGCCTTCTTCGACCCACTGACACCCGAAGACCTTGATGCGTCGGAAGGGCGCGGCCCGTAGCCCACATCGATCGACCGGCACGCCGCCGTACGCCCTTCTCGACTCATACCGCCCATGCCCCGCCCGCCCCTCATCCTCGCCTCCACCTCCCGCTACCGGCACGAGCTCCTCACCCGGCTGCGCCTGCCCTTCGAGGTGCAGGCCCCGGGCGTCGACGAGACACCCCGGCCCGGCGAAACCCCCGCCGCCCTGGCGCAGCGCCTGGCCCTGGAGAAGGCCCGCGCCGTGGCCGAGCGCCACCCGCAGGCGGCCGTCATCGGCTCGGACCAGGTGGCCGACCTGCACGGCGAGCCCCTGGGCAAGCCCGGCGACCACGCCCGCGCGGTGAAGCAGCTGGAGCGCATGAGCGGCCAGCGCGTGGTGTTCCAGACGGCCGTCTCGGTGGTGCGGCTGGACACCGGCTTCGCGCAAACGCGCCTGGCCCCGGTGGTCGTCACCTTCCGCACGCTCACGCGATCGGAGATCGAGCACTACCTGCAGGCCGAGCAGCCCTACGACTGTGCCGGCAGCGCCAAGAGCGAGGCCCTGGGCATCGCGCTGCTGTCGGCCATCGAGTCGGACGACCCGTCCGCGCTCGTCGGGCTGCCGCTGATTCGAACCTGCGAGATGTTGAGGCTGGCCGGGGTGGATCCGCTTTCGCCCGCTTGAGTTGACGCCACGGGGCCCGCACACGCCCTCGCCACCCGCCCAGCCGGCCCCACCCATGACGATGCCCGACACATCCCGCCCCGGCACCCTCATCCTCGTGCCCAATACGCTCGACCTCGGCGAGGCCGAGCCCGCCGACATCCGCGACGTGCTGCCCGACGGCGTGCTGCGCGAGGCCGCCCGTCTCGTGCACTGGGTGGCCGAGGATGCACGCAGCGCGCGCGCCTTCCTCAAGCGCGTGCAGGCCGTGCACCCGCTCACGCGGACGCTGCAGGAAATCGAGATCCGCGAACTGCCGCGGCCGGCAAAAGGCGGCAAAGAACCCTCGAGGATGGCCGCTGCAACAGGCCCGAAAGGCGTGCACACCCCTTCGCCGGGCCCGCAAGGCCCTCGCGGCAGCGGCACCCAGGAACCCTGGCCTGCCCTCCTCGCCCCCGCCCTGGCTGGCCACGACCTCGGCCTCATATCAGAGGCCGGCCTGCCAGCCGTGGCCGATCCGGGTGCCGCGCTGGTGGCCACT
>CAILKA010000275.1 GCA_903834645.1 uncultured beta proteobacterium | reverse complement strand
GGCCAGCGGCAAGCCGTTCAGGGCAGTACCGAGGGCTGCCGGCGCGGGTGCCCTGCCGCAGCCGCGGCGGCGTCCTGCGCCGCCACGGTAGCCGGCCCGAGCCGCGCCGGCAGGTCCAGCAGCTCCTCCAGTCGCATCGCCCGCGCGTACAGCCAGCCCTGCGCGCGCTCGCAGCCCAGGCCCAGCAGCAGCTGGCGCTGGACTTCGCTTTCCACGCCCTCGGCACTCACCTCGAGGTCCAGCGCGCGGGCGAGCTGGATCATCGCGGTCACCACCTGCAAGCCGTCCGAGCCTTCGAGCGCGGCCGTGAGCGAGCCGTCGATCTTGATCCGGTGGCCCTGCAGGCCCGCGAGCCTGGAGACCGAGGAGTCGCCGCTGCCGAAGTCGTCGAGCACGAGCCGCACGCCCAGCCCGCGCAGGGTCTGCATCTCGCGCCCGAGCTGGCGGTGGGCGGTGTGCATGTCCGCTTCGCCGAGCTCGATGTGGATGGGCCGGCGCGGCTCGCCTTCGGCCGCGCCCACGCCGGTGAGCAGGTCCAGCACGCGGCGGCTGCGCAGCGCCTGCGGGCGCGTGTTCACGCTCACCTGGGCGCCGGGGAAGCGCGCCTCGATGTGCGGGCGGTCAGCATGCACCGTGGCCAGCACGTGCAGCGTCAGGCGCTCCATCAGGTGCGAGTCCTCGGCCACGGGGATGAACTCGCCCGGCAGCACTTCGCCGAGCTCCTCGTCCACCCATCGCGCCAGCGCCTCGAAGCCCACCACGGTGCCGTGGCGCAGGTCGACCTCGGGCTGGTAGTGCACCGTGATCGCCCCGACGTCGATTGCATGCGCCAGGCGCGTCTGGATCACCCGGTCACGGTGCAGCTTGCGTCCGAGGCTGTCGTCGTACCAGCCCACCGCGGCGCGGCCGTTCTGCTTGACGCGGTTGAGCGCACCGTCGGCACAGATCAGCAGGTCCTGCATGGCGCTCGCATCCTCGGGGAAGCGGGCCACGCCGGCGCTCACGGTCACCGGGATCGAGCCGATCTCGGCATCCACGCGAAAGCTGCTGATGCCGTCGGCGAGCCTCTCGCGCAGGTCGGTCAACGTCTGCAATGCATCGACCTCCACGAGGGCGACGAATTCGTCGCCCGAGCGTCGGCACAGCAGGTGCCGAGGCGGCAGCCGCAGGCTCAGGTGCTTGGCCAGGCCCCGGATGACGGTGTCGCCCACGTCGTGCCCGTGGCTGTCGTTGACCCACTTCAGCCGATCCATGTCGAAGAAGACGACGAGGAAGGGACGGCTGGCCGCCTCGGGCTCGGCGAGCCGCTGCTGCAGCGTCTCGGAAAGGCTGCGGAAGTTCGGCAGGCCCGTGAGGCTGTCGTGGTAGGCCAGAAAGCGCAGCTTCGCCTCCGCCGCCTTCACGGGGCTGATGTCGGAGATGACGGCCACCGTGCGACGGTGCTCGCCCGCTTCGTCTTCCAGGCGCGAGACCGCCACGTAGGTGGGGATCAGGCGCCCGTCGCGGCCGCGAAAGGCCGTCTCGCCGCGCCAGGTGTCTCCGGCCGAGAGGGCGTCGCGGATGCGTGCAGAGGTGGCCTCGGTGTCCGCGCCGTGGTAGAGCATCCCGGCGGGGTGGCCGATCAGCTCCTCGCGCGAGAAGCCCGTCATGCGCAGCAAGGCCGGATTGACGTCGGCAATGTGGCCGTTGCCGTCGGTGATCAGGATCGCCTCGGCGGAGGTCTCGAAGACGCGGGCGGACGCACGCAGCGCCTCGGTGTCGAGCCGCTGCTGGCGCAGCATGCCGTCGAGTGCCTGGAAGACGTCGGAGATCTCGTCCTGGAAGGCGTAGGGGTGCAGCGCCACCGGGCGGCCCGCCACGATCTCGCGACAGTAGTCCACGAGCTCATCGAGCCGGCGCGTCGTGCCTTGCGCGAAGCCGCGGGCCCAGGTCTTGAGCTGGCCCGTGAGCAGCAGGCCCAGCATGCCGGTGATGGCCGCGATCAAGAAGGTCAGCAGCAGCACCGGAGCACCACTGCGGCTCACCCGAAGCATCACTTCCACCTGCAGCGGCGCCTGGCCCGCAAGGATGGCCTGAGTCGTGCTCAGCGGCAGCACGCCCGGAGCAGCCCCCATGGCCGAGGAGCCGTCCGCGGTGAGGGAGACGGCCAGGCCTGCGCGCACCGGCAGGCCTGCAAGCGCCGCGTCCGGGTCGACCCCGGCCAGGATGTAGCCCACCGGCGAAGGCGTCTGCGGCGCGATCACCGGCACCACCATCACGAGGAGGCGACGCCCG
>CAILKA010000274.1 GCA_903834645.1 uncultured beta proteobacterium | reverse complement strand
GAGGAAGGCCTGCGCTTCGCCATCCGCGAGGGCGGCCGCACGGTCGGCGCCGGCGTCGTCTCCAAGATTCTGAAGTAAAGGTCAAACGCAATGGCTCGCCAAAATATCCGCATCCGCCTCAAGGCGTTCGACCACCGTCTCATCGACAACTCGGCTCGCGAGATCGTCGAGACCGCGAAGCGCACCGGCGCCACGGTCCGTGGCCCGATCCCGCTGCCGGTCAAGATGGAGCGCTTCACGCTGCTGATCTCCCCGCACGCCGACAAGGACGCGCGGGACCAGTACGAGATGCGCACCCATAAGCGCCTCATGGACATCCTGAACCCGACCGACAAGACGGTGGACGCGCTGATGAAGCTCGATCTGCCCGCCGGTGTCGACGTGGAGATCAAGCTGCAGTGAGTCAGCCAGGGTTGCCGCCTTGGCGGCAACCCTGCTATACTGTTCGGCTTTCCCGGATTCGGGCTGAAAAGCTTCGAGCCGGTGGGCAGGCGCCGTACCTTCGGGTGTGGCGCGGGCCCGATCAGTCAGCTCCGCCAATCGATGCGGGGCATGTGCAACAAGGCCCCGCCTTGCGTGGGGCTGGAGAAGAACCATGACGACCGCAGATGCGAGCCACCGGCTCGGTTTGCTGGGCCGCAAGGTGGGCATGACGCGCGTCTTCACGGACGACGGCGACACCGTGCCCGTGACGGTGCTGGATGTGTCCAACAACCGTGTGGCCCAGGTCAAGTCCGTCGATTCCGACGGCTACGTCGCCCTGCAGGTGGCCTTCGGCAGCCGCAAGGCCTCGCGCCTGACCAAGCCCGAGTCCGGGCACCTCGCCAAGGCGGGTGTGGAGCCTTGCGAGATGCTGCGCGAGTTCCGCGTCAGCGCCGAGGTGGCCAGCCAGTTCCAGCCCGGTTCGCCGGTTCCGGTCACGCTCTTTGCGGCCGGGCAGATGGTGGACGTGCAGGGCACCTCCATCGGCAAGGGCTTCGCCGGCACGATCAAGCGCCACAACTTCAGCTCGCAGCGTGCCTCGCACGGCAACAGCCGTTCGCACAACGTGCCGGGCTCGATCTCGATGGCGCAGGATCCGGGCCGCGTGTTCCCGGGCAAGAAGATGACCGGCCACATGGGCGACGAGACCGTGACGACGCAGAACCTCGACGTCGTGCGCGTCGACGAGGCGCGCTCGCTGCTGCTGGTCAAGGGCGCGGTGCCCGGCTCCAAGAACGGCTTTGTCGTCGTGCGCCCCGCCGTCAAGGCCAAGGCCGCCAAGGGAGCCCAGTGATGCAGCTCGAGCTCCTGAACGAACAGGGCCAGGCCACCGCCAAGGTGGATGCCCCCGATACCGTCTTCGCGCGTGATTACAACGAGGCGCTCGTGCACCAGGTGGTGGTGGCCTACCAGGCCAACGCACGCCAGGGTACCCGTGCGCAGCTCGACCGCGGCGAGGTCAAGCACTCCACGAAGAAGCCTTTCCGCCAGAAGGGCACCGGCCGCGCCCGCGCCGGCATGACCTCCTCGCCGCTGTGGCGCGGGGGCGGTCGCATCTTCCCGAACCGGCCCGACGAGAATTTCTCGCAGAAGGTCAACAAGAAGATGTACCGGGCCGGCATGGCCTCGATCCTGTCGAAGCTTGCACGCGATGGGCGTCTGGCCGTGGTCGAGTCCATCTCGGTGGAGGCGCCCAAG
>CAILKA010000273.1 GCA_903834645.1 uncultured beta proteobacterium | reverse complement strand
GCCCGGCTGCAGGCCTTCTACCGCACGTGGTACCGCCCGGACAACTCGACGCTCATCGTCTCCGGGCGCTTCGAGCCGGCACGCGTGCTGGCGCTCGTGCAGCAGCACTTCGGCCGCATCGCGCGGCCGGCAGGCGAACTCCCGCGGCTCTACACGCTGGACGCCGTGCAGGACGGCGAGCGCGAGGTGACGCTGCGCCGTGTCGGAGGCACGCCCCAGATGATGGCCACTTATCACACGGTGCCCGGCGGGCACCCCGATCAGGCCGCGGCCGAGATGCTCGCGCTGATCATGGGGGAAGCGCCGGCCGGCCGGCTGCACAAGCGCCTCACCGAGAAGAGCCTGGCAGCGTCCACCTGGGCCTGGACGCCCGCGCTGCACGACCCCGGGCTGATCGCCTTCGGCGCGGAGCTTGCCCCCGGGCAGGATGTGGCGGCCAGCCGTGCGGCTCTGGTGGCCACGCTCGAGTCGGTCATGGCCGAGCCGCTGACGCAAGAGGAGCTCGACCGCGCACGCCTGCGCTGGCTCAAGGGCTGGGAGCAACTCTTCAACGACCCCGAGCAGGTGGGCACTGGCTTGTCGGAGTGGGTGGCACTGGGCGACTGGCGCCTGGTCTTCCTGCTGCGTGACCGCGTGCGCGATCTCAAGCTGGCCGACCTGCAGCGCTTTGCGGCGGAGCGCCTGGTGGCGTCGAACCGCACGCTGGGCATCTACCTGCCCACCGAGCGCCCGCTGCGGGCCCCCGCGCCGGCTGCGGTGGACGTGGCCCAGCAGATGCAGGCCTTCAAGCCGCAGGCGGCCTTGGCACAGGCAGAGTCCTTCGATGCGACGCCCGCCAACATCGATGGCCGCACCGAGCGTGGCCGCGTGGGTGGCCTGCAATACGCGCTGCTGCCCAAGACCACGCGTGGCGCCAGCGTGTCGGCCACGCTGCGGCTGCGCGTGGGCAACCTGGATGCCTTGCGCAGCCAGGGCGAGGTGGCCGGCATGATGGCCGCCCTCCTGGACAAGGGGGGCAACGGCCTGAGTCGCCAGCAGGTGCAGGACCGGCTCGACGCGCTGCGCACCGAGCTCTCGATCGGCTACCGCGGGGGCTTGCTGAGCGTGGGGCTCACCTCCCGCCGCGCCCATCTGGGCGAGGCGATCGAGCTCGTGGTGGGGCTGCTGCGTCGCCCGGCCTTCGACGCCGCCGTGCTCGAGGAGGTGCGCCGTGAGGCCCTCACCGGCCTCGAGCAGGCGCGGCAGGAACCCGGTGCGCTGGTGAATAACGCACTGGCGCGCCACGGCAACCCCCACGCCCCGGGGGACCCGCGCTACGCACCCACCTTCGACGAGCAGGCGCAGGCGCTCAGGGCCGTGACGCGCGAAGGGATCCAGCGGCTGCACGCGCAGCTGATCGGGGCCGGTCGGGCCGAGTTTGCGGCGGTGGGCGATTTCGATGCCGCCTCGGTGCGGGCGGTGCTCGGGCGCGCCTTCGCCAACTGGACCGCGCCTGTGCCCTACGCCCGCATCGACAACCCGCTGTGGGCAGGTACGCCTGCGCGGCTGGTCTCTCGCACGCCGGACAAGCAGAACGCCGTGCTCCAGGTGAGGCTCCCCCTTGCTCTGGACGATGCACACGCCGACGCGCCGGCGTTGATGGTGGCCAACATGGTCCTCGGCCAGGGCGGCAACTCGCGCCTGTGGGTGCGGCTGCGCGAGAAGGGCGGCCTGTCCTACGACGTGCGCAGCTGGATCGAGTGGAATCCCCGAGAGCCGCACTCGGTGTGGCGCGCCAGCGCGATCTTCGCTCCGGCCAACCTGGCGGCGGCGGAGGCTGCCTTCGGCGAGGAAGTCGAGCGCGCGCTGCGAGACGGCTTCACCGAGGAGGAAGTGCGAGACGCCCGGGCTGCGCTGCTGCGATTCGCGCAATTGCAGCGCGCCCAGGACGACTCTCTGGCGGGCGCGCTCGCGACGCAGCTGGACCTCGGCCGGACGATGGCGTGGTCGGCCCGGCAGGACGACGCGATCTCGAAGGTGACGCGAGAGCAGGCGCACGCGGCGCTCAAACGCCACCTGAAGCCGCAGGCCTTCGTGCTCGGTGTCGGGGGGGACTTCAAATCCCCGTGAGGCCGCTCAGCGCCGCGCGTACTGCGCCGCGCCGAAGAGCGCTTCGCGCGCCTTGTCGTCCACCAGCGCCCTGCGCCGGTAAGCCAGCACCTGCACGCCGCGCTGGACGGCCGGGCGCTCGGCGATGCGGTCGAACCAGGCCTTGACGTGAGGGAAGTCGGCCCAGTCGACGCCCTGGTTCTGCCAGGAACGCAGCCAGGGGAAGATCGCGATGTCGGCGATCGTGTAGTCATCGCCTGCGATCCAGGGCGAGGCCGCCAGGCGCTTGTCCATCACGCCGTACAGGCGCTGGGCCTCGCGCGTGTAGCGATCGATGGCATAGGGCACCTTCTCGGGCGCGTAGATGCGGAAGTGGTGGGCCTGGCCGAGCATCGGCCCGACGCCGGCCATCTGGAACATCAGCCATTGCAGCACTTCGTAGCGCCCGCGCGTGTCGGCCGGAAGGAAGCGCCCTGTCTTGCCCGCGAGGTAGAGCAGGATGGCCCCGGACTCGAAAAGCGCCAACGGCTGGCCGTCCGGTCCGTCCGGGTCGACGATCGCCGGGACCTTGTTATTCGGGCTGATGGCCAGGAACTCCGGCTGGAACTGGTCGCCCGCACCGATGTCGATGCCGTGCACGCGCCAGGGCAGGCCGCACTCCTCGAGCATGATGTGAACCTTGTGGCCGTTGGGCGTGGGCCACGAATACACTTCGATCATCGAATCCCGACTCCTGGTGTGCCCCCCTGCGGGGCACCTTCACTGTAGACGATGCTGCGTGCGTTGAGGGACTGGC
>CAILKA010000272.1 GCA_903834645.1 uncultured beta proteobacterium | reverse complement strand
CGTTCGCAAGCCGAGATCTGGTATCAGCTGCTCCTGCAGGCGCGACCCGACTGGGCAGGCGTGGTGGCGCTGCACCACGGTTCGCTCGACAAGGGCGTGCGCGAGTGGGTAGAGGCGGGTCTCAAGGCCGGCACGCTCAAGGCGGTGGTGGCCACCTCGAGCCTCGACCTGGGCGTGGACTTCCTGCCCGTAGAGCGCGTGCTGCAGATCGGCAGCGCCAAGGGCGTGGCGCGGCTGCTGCAGCGCGCCGGGCGCAGTGGGCACGCGCCGGGCCGAGCCAGCCGCATCACGCTCGTGCCCACCCACACGTTCGAGCTCGTGGAGGCCGCAGCCGTGCGCCGCGCCGCACTTGCCGGGCGCGTGGAGTCGCGCACGACACCGGCCAAGCCGCTGGACGTGCTCGTGCAGCACCTCGTGACGGTGGCTCTCGGCGGCGGCTTCGAGCCCGATGCGCTCTTCGAGGAGGTGCGCAGCGCCCCGGCCTACGCCAGCCTCACGCGCGAGGAGTTCGACTGGGCACTGGCCTTTTGCGAGCGAGGCGGCGAGAGCCTCGGTGCCTACCCCGACTACCACCGCATCCGTCTCGTGGAGGGCCGCTACCGCGTGACCGAGCGCAGCATCGCGCTGCGCCACCGGCTGCAGGTGGGCACCATCGTGGGCGACAGCTCGATGCTCGTGAAGTGGCTCACCGGCGGCACGCTGGGCACGATCGAGGAGGGCTTCATCGCGCGGCTCTCACCCGGGGACTGCTTCGTGTTTTCCGGGCGCGTGCTCGAGTTCGTGCGCACGCGCGAAATGGTGGCGTGGGTGAAGAAGGCGCGGCGCACGAGCGGCACCGTACCCACCTGGGCGGGCAGCAAGATGCCGTTGTCCACCGAGCTGGCCGATGCCGTGCAGGCCATGCTCGCCGGCGCCGCACAGGGGGACTTCTTCGACCCCGAGATGCAGGCCGCGCAGCCCATGCTGCGCGCGCAGGCGCGGCTCAGCCGCATTCCGGTGCCGGGGCGGCTGCTCGTGGAGCGCCACCGCTCGCGCGAGGGCTGGCACCTCTTCCTCTATCCCTTTGCAGGGCGCAACGTGCACATCGGCCTGGCCCAGCTGCTGGCCTGGCGCCTTGCACGCACGCAGCCCAACACCTACTCGCTGAGTGTCAACGACTATGGGCTCGAGATCCTCGCCGCGCGCGAGCCGGTGCTCGACACGCTGCAGGACGGGACGCTCTTCGAGGCGAGCGGGCTGCTGCAAGACGTGCTCGACTCGCTCAACAGCGGCGAGCTCGCGCGGCGGCGCTTTCGCGAGATCGCACGTGTGGCCGGGCTCGTCTTCAGCGGCTACCCGGGGGCGCCCAAGAGCCTGAAGCAGCTGCAGGCCTCCTCGAGCCTGTTCTACGACGTGTTTCGCCAGTACGACCCCACCAACCGCCTGCTCACGCAGGCCCAGAGCGAGGTGCTGTCGCAGGAGCTCGAGCTCGGGCGGCTGCGGCAGGTGCTTGGTGCGATGCGCAGCGCCACGCTCGAGCTCGTGGAGCTGCGCGCGCCGAGCCCGTTTGCGCTGGCGCTGATGGTCGAGCGACTGCGCGAAGAGCTCTCCACCGAGAAGCTCAAGGACCGCCTGGACCGGATCCTTGCGCAGGCCGAAGGGCAGCTGCAGGCCGACGAGCGGGTCTCCGCCAAGGGCGGTGGCACACTGCGTGACGAATGACAGAAGATACCCGCTCCATCCCCGAGCCGATGGCCGCCACCGAAGCACTGGAGCGACTGGGCATCGCCTTCGAGCGTGTCGACCACCCGCCGGTCTACACGACGGAGGAGGCCTCGCGCCTGGTGCCGGCGCTGCCGGGTGCCAAGGCGAAGAACCTCTTCCTGCGCGATGCCCACGGCCGTCAGCACTTCCTGGTGGTCGTGCCCTATGCCAAGCGCGCAGACCTGTCGCAACTGGCCCGTGCGCTGGGCCTGCGCAAGCTCACCTTCGGCTCGCCCGAGGAGCTGCAGCGGCTGCTGGGCGTTACGCCCGGGGCCGTGAGCGTGCTCGGCGTGGTGTGCGACCGGGACTGTGCCGTGCGGGTCGTGATCGACGAGGCACTGTGGCAGGCCCCGGCCCTGCAGTGCCACCCGCTGGTCAACACCGCCACGCTGTCGGTGTCGCTGCCCGGCCTGCGGCAGCTGCTGGCGGCCACCGGGCACGAGCCCGAGGTTCTGGACGTGCCGGCGCGCGCCGAGCCGCCGGGCTGATCACCGACAGGCTGCGCCACGTGGTGGCGTGGCGAGGCTGAGGCGCGCGCCGCTCCCTTCAGGCTGAATCGACTGGGGCGGCCGGGGCGGACGAGGCCTCAGGTGCCGCCACCTCCAGGCCGAACTCGGCGGCCGAGACCTGCAGCCAGTCCCACAGGTCGTGCGCCGTCGATCGCGGCGCCACGAGCTCGAAGTCGTCTGCGCCGGTGCGCGTCAGCTGCACGTGCTGGTGCGCGAGCAGCGTGAGCGCGGTCTCGCCCACGGCAAAGACACGCGGGTGGAGGTCCAGCCCCACGCCCTTGGCCAGCAGGCGACGCACCGCCGGGCCGGACAGCTCCAAAGCGTGCAGGCCGCTGTCCTGGTCGACGGTGCAGGCGGTGTCGCCCAGCACCTCGCGCAGGCGCTCGCACAGGCCCAGGGCCCGGGGTGCAGAGGCCAGCCACCGGTCGGGCCCGCACCAGCGCCAGGCGAGCGCGTCGGTGCGGACCGCGCGGCGCGGTGCATCAGCGCCGAAGCACGCACCGAAGGCCTCCGCCAGCACCTGCAGGCAGGTCGCGCGCTGCCCCGTCGCCGGCAGCACATGGGCGAAGGCCGACGACACGGCCAGCCGCACGTGCACCCCTGCGGCACCGTCGGTGCGGCCGTGGCGTCCCGGCTCGGCCTGGCCGTGCAACGCGTGGCGGGCTGCGGCCGTGGCCGCCTCGGGGGCGGCTGCGCCTGACAGGGCCACGGCGCCGGATGCCGTGATCACCTTGAGCCTCGTGCCCTCGGGGTCGACCATGCAGGGCTCGGTGACCCACATCTCGGTGTCCTGGCCGCGCACCGGGTCGTGTGCGATGACGCGCGAGCCGATGCGCGAGCGCCCCGAGGCGAGCAGGCCCAGCGCGACCCACTGCCCGAGTGCGGGGGAGTAGGTGGCCGAGGTGAGGTAGCCCAGGTCGTGGGCGATATCGCGCGGCGCGCCCGGCTCGAAGAGGTGCGCCCCGCCGCCGGCGCGGGCGCCGGCCTGGACCGGGCGCAGCCCGACGAGCGTGGGGCGCTGCGGGTCGACGAAGGCGTCGCGCTGCGACAGCGCCTTGCCGATGAAGTCCTTGTGCGGCGAGAGCATGCGGGCCAGGCCCAGATCAGCCGCGCCCGTGTGGCCGTTGAGCTCGCCCCCGGCTGCGTGGCCCTTTTCCACGCGCAGCATCGTCAGTGCCTCGGTGCCGTAGGGCGTGATGCCGAAGGCCGCGCCAGCCTGCTCGATGCGCTCCATCAGCGCATGACCCCAGGCGGCAGGCACCGCGATCTCGTAGCCCAGCTCGCCCGAAAACGAAATCCGGAAGAGCCGCGCGGGCACGCCGCCGTGCAGCCGCGCCTGGATCGCTCCCATGTAGGGCAAGGCAGCGTCAGAGATGTCGACCTCGGGGGCGACGAGCCGTGCAAGCACGTCGTGCGCACGCGGGCCGGCCAGCGCCACCTGCGCCCATTGGTCCGTGACGCTGGCCATGCGCACGTCGAGCTCGGGCCACAGCACCTGCCGCGCGTGCTCGAGGTGCTGCATCACGCGCGCGGCATTGGCCGTGGTGGTGGTGAGGATCCAGCGCGCCTGCTCCAGCCGCGCCGTGGTGCCGTCGTCCAGCACGATGCCGTCCTCGCGCAGCATCAGCCCGTAACGGGCCCGCCCCACGGCGAGGTTGGAATAGCGGTTGGCGTACACGCGGTCGAGGAAGGTGCTCACGTCCGCGCCGGCAAGCTCGATCTTGCCGAGCGTGGACACATCGCAAAAGCCCACGCGTTCGCGCACGGCACGCGCCTCGCGCGTGGCCGCCTCGAGCCAGCTGCCCTCGCCTGGCTGGGGGTAGTACTGGGCGCGCAGCCAGGCGCCGGCCTCGACGAAGACGGCGCCGCGCGCCTTCGACCAGGCGTGCGTGGGCGACAGCCGCGTGGGCCGGAAGTGGCGGCCACGGCCATGCCCCACGAAGGCCGCCAGCGCCACGGGTGTGTAGGGCGGGCGGAAGGTGGTGGTGCCCAGGGACGGCACCTCGCGCCCGAGCAGCTCGGACATGATCCCCAGGCCGTTCATGCCCGAGGTCTTGCCTTGCTCGGTGCCCATGCCGAGCGTCGTGTAGCGCTTCATGAGCTCGGGCCGTTGGTAGCCCTCGCGGGCGGCCAGGGCCAGGTCATCGGCCGTCACGTCGTGCTGGAAATCGACGAAGGCCTTGGCGCCAGCGCCACTGACCCGCCACAGCGGCGTGAACGACCTTGCCTCGTCGCTGCCCTCGGGCACACGCACCTCGGGCGTGGCCAGGCCGCACTCGCGCAGGGCGGCGAGCCCGGCCGCCGTCCCCTGCGCCAGGCACTGTGCCAGCGTGCCACCCCCGGTCACGGCGCCTGCCGCCTGCATGCCGGGAGGCAGCTCGGCTGGCACGAAAGCGGCGCAGTCCGGATCCCATCGCGGCTTGTGGCCGGTGTGGGAGCCCAGGTGCAGCGTGGGCGTGAAGCCTCCGCCCATCACGAGGAGGTCGCAGTCGAGCCGCAACTCGCCGCCGGCACCGCGCAGCTGCACGGCGCGCACATGCCCGGCACCGGCGAACGCCGACCAGCCGGCTGCCACCGCCCGCTCCACCACCGTGCCGGCCAGCAGCCGGGCGCCCGCCGCCTCGGCCGCCCGGCGCAGCGCCGGGCTCGAGTCGGGGCGTGGGTCGACCACCGCGGCCACGCGCGCACCGGCGCGGGCCAGCGCGTGCACGGTGTGCGCCACGTCGTCGTGGGTGGCAAAGACCACCGCCTCGCGCCCGGGCAGCACGCCGAAGCGGTTGATGTAGCTGCGCACGGCGCCGGCCAGCATCACGCCGGGCCGGTCGTTGTCGTCGAAGACGAGCGGGCGCTCGATGGCGCCGGTGGCCATCACGCAGCTGCGCGCCACGATGCGCCACAAGCGCTGGCGCGGCTCGAAGGGTGCGGGCTCGGCGGTGTGGTCCCACACCCGCTCGATGGCGGCGTACTGGCCGTGGTCGTAGGCGCCGAAGACGGTCGTGCGCGGCAGCAGCGTCACGTCGGGCAGGGCACGGAGCTCGGCCACGACCTGCTCGGACCATTCTGGCGCCGGCTGGCCATCGATCCTCAGCGCGTGATCCCGGGCCGCGGTGCGGGCGTGCTCCGCCGCGCCCGGCCCGGGCTCGCACAGCAAGCGCCCGCCGAAGGCGAAATCCTGCTCGCACAGCACCACGCGCGCGCCGCCCAGCGCCGCAGCCCGCGCGGCAGCCAGACCGGCCGGCCCGCTGCCGATCACGAGCACGTCGGCGTGCAGCGTGCACTTCTCGTAGTCGTCCGGGTCGGGCTGCGCCGATGCGCGCCCGAGCCCGGCAGCGCGGCGGATCAGCGGCTCGTACACCCGCTCCCAGAAGCGCGCGGGCCACATGAAGGTCTTGTAGTAGAAGCCCGCGTGCAGCAGCGGGGCGAACCAGCCGTTGACGACGCGCGCATCCAGCGCCAGCGTGGGCCAGCGGTTCTGGCTCGCGGCCGCGAGCCCTTCGTAGAGCTCGGCCTGCGTGGCGCGCGTGTTGGGCTCTCGCCGAGCGTGCGTGCGCAGCTCCACCAGCGCGTTGGGCTCTTCCGGCCCGGCCGACAGGATGCCGCGTGGCCGGTGGTACTTGAAGGATCGGCCCACGAGCGACACGCCGTTGGCCAGCAGCGCCGAGGCCAGCGTGTCGCCAGCCAGGCCCTCGCAGGCCTGGCCATCGAAGGTGAAGCGCAGCGTGCGCGAGCGGTCGACGCGGCCACCGCGGGGCAGGCGCGTGGCGCTCACTGCACCCCCTCGTCTGCGCCTGAGCGCTCATCGCGCGCGGCCTGCACGGTGCGCACGGCCTGCACCGCATGGGTGCGCGTGTCGCGCCGCACGGCCAGCATCGCGCGGCACCCGCCGAGATGCTGGAACAGCTCCTCGTGCGTGCCGTCCGGGTTGTCTCGCAGGTACACGTAGTCGATCCAGGCTTCGAGGGCGGCCTCGGCAGCGGGACGCTGCAAGGCGGCCGCGCCGAGTTGCACGAACTCCTCGATCGAGCGGATGCCGCAGTGGGGGCAGGCCAGGCGCATGCGTGTGACAGGCTCTCAGTGCAGGTTGGGCTGAGGGCCTTGGCCCTTCTCGTCGATGAGATGCCCGGTGGCGAAGCGGTCCAGCCTCAGCCGCTCGCTCAAGGGATGGCGTGCGTCGTGGGCGATGGTGTGGGCGAAGCACCAGCCCGAGGCGGGCGTGGCCTTGAAGCCGCCATAGCACCAGCCGCAGTTCAGGTACAGGCCTTCGATCGGCGTGCGGTCGATGATGGGCGAGCCGTCCATCGACATGTCCATCACG
>CAILKA010000271.1 GCA_903834645.1 uncultured beta proteobacterium | reverse complement strand
GGCAAGCTGTTGCGCCGGGCCATCCAGGCCGTGTGCGAGGGCCGTGATCCCGGCGACCTGACCACGATCGAGGATCCGTCCACGCTGCAAGCGATCCAGGACTTGATTTCGATCAAGGCCTGAAGTGTGCGCGTGGTCAGCGAATGCACGTAACGCCCGGAAACCACCGTAACCGCGTATAGTCATCGATCGGGAGAATCCCTGAGGTCGGAGCGGGCAAGCGCACCACGCGCGCCCCCGATTCAGGGAGCCGAGCGAGGAGCGACCATGGCCTTTCGGGCAAACCTGTTGCAGCGATGGCTGGTTGCGGCGTTGGCGCTGCTGGGCCTGGTGGTCAGCGGCGGCGTCTGGGCGCAGGCCCAGCCGGTCAAGGTCGCGCCCGACCTCTCCCTGGTGCTGGCGCGCAGCGATCTTTCCCCCGGCTGGGTGCGCACGGTGGGCGGCACCCGCTACGTCAAGGTGCTGATCATGGCCCGCAGCACCGACACGAGCCTGGCCTCGTTGCGCGCGCAGGTGCTGGCCAGTGGCGGCGGCGTGTACTACCGCTTCATCTCGATGCAGGGTCTGTCGGCCACGCTGCCCGCCTCGGCGGTCGCCACCATCGCGGCACGCTCGGATGTGCTCTACGTGGTGCCCAACCGTCCTGCGATGCGGCTCCAGAGCGTGCTGCAGCGGGCTTCTGGGCAGGCTGACCTGGCTGCTTCCCTGGGTACGGCTGCCGGTGTCGATGGCAGCGGGGTGGGAATAGCCATCCTCGACTCCGGCATCGACTTCCGCCATGCCAACTTCTCGGTGGCGGGCAAGACAGCCCGCGTGGCCGGGGCGGTGGACTTTGTATCCATGCGCAAGTTGTTCGTCGAAGGAGGCTGGCGCGTGGGGTCTGATTACAGCCCGTCAACCACCTCCAGCATCGATGGCACGAAGTACTGGCAGGACGGCCCGCAGCTGGCACCCAAGGCCAAGGTCCCTGACCCTTATGGTCACGGGAGCATCGTGGCCGGAATGGCTGCGGGAAACGGCGCCCACCAGTCTCCCAACTCGAGCGGCATCGCCACTGGCGCAACCCTCTGGGACGTGCGCGTGCTTGACGAGCGCGGCCTGGGCGAGATGGCCGACGTGCTCGCGGGCGTGGACTGGGTGGTGCAGCGTGCGCGGCTGTCCGGTATCCGGGTCATGAACTTGAGCCTGGGAGTCACCGCCTGGGAGTCATACCTGATCGATCCGCTCGCGCGCGCGGTGCGCGGCGCCACGGCCTCTGGTGTGACGGTGGTAGCTGCGGCCGGCAACCGCGGCGTGGCCGCCGACGGGCGACTGGTATACGGCAGCATCGCCTCGCCGGGGCACGATCCCTCGGTGATCACGGTGGGGGCCGTCAACCTCAAGGGCACCGAAGTGCGCAGCGACGACGTCGTCACGCGCTTCAGCGCCAAGGGCCCGACTCGCGGCAAGCTGGTCTTCCAGAATGGCGCGGTGCTGACCGACAACCTGGTCAAGCCCGACCTCGTTGCACCCGGCAACCGCCTGGTGGGCGTGCTCGGCTCCGACAAGTTCTCCACCCAGTCGGGCTGGAACGCCCTCGCGCGGACTTATCCGGCGCTGACACAGGTGAGCGGGGCCACGCAGCAGCCCGACCGTGAGCTGATGCAGCTCAGCGGGACTTCGATAGCTTCGCCAGTGGTGGCCGGAACTGTTGCGCTCATGCTGCAGGCCAATCCTGGGCTGACGCCTCCCCTGATCAAGGCAATCCTGCAGTACACGGCGCAACCGCTGGCGGGTGCTCCGCTCGTCGTGCAGGGTACAGGCATGGTCAACGTCGAGGGGGCCGTGCGGCTGGCACGGGCGCTGCGAACGGACATTGGTCCGGCGATCGAGGCGGGCACGCTGGTAGCAGGTGCGAACCTGCTTGCAGCCGGCGCCTCGATGCCGACGCCGTCGTCCACGCTGAATGGCCAGGTGGTTCCGTGGAGTCAGGTGGTGACCGTGGGTGGGGCGCGCCTGGCCACGGGCCCAGCCCTGTTCACGCAGTTTCAGCCAGTTTGGGATCCGACGGTCCTGTGGGCTCGCCGTGCCGTGCTTCGCAGCGCGGTGAATTTTCAGCCATCTGCCAAGGGCGTACCCGCACGCACCGTCCCCTACGCGGTCGCCGAGTCGTCCGTGGGTGCCCAGGTCATCGTCGGGCCAGGCGTGCAGCTTCTGGACCCGGCCTTCGCGAGCCTGGGTGGAGCTAAGGGCTGGTTCAGCACGCCAGTGCGCGATCTGCTGGCAACAGCCTCCAGCGAGCGGAGGAACACGTATTCCTTGTCGCAAGGCATTGTGGCGGCCAACGGAGCTCTCGTAGCAGACGGTGTCCTGTTAGGTCAGCAACTGATCCTGGCAGAGCAACTGATCCTGGCCGAACAGCTGATCCTGGCCGAACAGCTGATCCTGGCAGAGCAGCTGATCCTGGCAGAGCAGCTCATCCTGGCGGAGCTTCACCGGCCTGACCCGGCAGCGGCCGTCGATCAGGCGGTTGCCGGGGAGCCTTGAGCTTCGCCGGGCGCGACGCTGTGGGAGGATTATGGGCTCGCTTCCGCGAGCGCGTACTCTTTGACTACCCTGCAGATGCGCGGCGCGTGTGGCTGCTCTTGGTCGTCGCGGGAGCCGCCTCACTCACCTGGGCGCTGTTCAAGCTGTGGTCAGGGGACTTCGACCTAGCTGCGCTCATTGCGACGGTGACCCTGGTCTTCGTGGCCGGTCGATTTCCCATCTCGGTTCCGCGCACCACCTTCGTCTTCTCCGGATCCGACATCTTTCTGTTCGGCGCAATCGTCTTGATCGGGACGCCCGCAGCTGTGTTGGCAGGCGCTGTTGACTCGCTGGTCGGTACGATGCGACGGTCCAGGCGATTGTCGAGCTGGATTGTGAGTCCAGCCACCTCGATGTCAGCCACGCTGTGTGCCGGGTTGACCTACGAGGCGCTTCAGCGGGTGCTGGGCATGCTGCACGTCCCGGTCGAGCTATCCGCATTGGCGGCTATCTCAGCTTGCGGCTTCCTGCACCACATCGTCAACACCACCGCTCTGCAATGGATCGTGGCGTCGAAGCGGGGGGCGCGCTTGGATTGGGTCGCAAGTTTTTCTGACTCGGGCCTGATTGGAGCCATAACGGTGGTGTCCGCCTTCCTAGGCGGCCTGTTGGTTCTTGCCAGTAACCAAGTCGGTGCCCAAGCCGTCGCCGTGGCGGCGGGGGTCGTCCTGTTGGCCCTGTCTCTGCTGCATTTGAGCTTCTCGCGTGTCGAGGCTGAGCGTGTCAAGCAGGAGAGTCTTGTCGCGCAAGCCCAGGAGGAGGCCCGCATCAATCAGCAGCGGTTCACGGTCGCCTTCGAGCGTGCGGCGGGCGGCCTCGCGCTGGTCGACAGCGAAGGAAACCTGCTCCGGGTCAACCCTGCCTTCTGCGAGTTGCTCGGCATCGAGGACGCGGCATTGCTCACCCATCCCATCCTGGACTTGCTCCATCCAGCGGACACACCCGAATTGCGCGAAAGGCTTCAAGCGATCGTCGGTCAGCCTGATGGCCTGGCGGCGATGGAGGTTCGTTTACGTTCGGATTTCCGGACCGTGTGGGTATCGCTGCACGTCAGCTCCTTTGAAGACCCAGGCTCCTCCAGCACTGGCCTGATCTACCAGCTCCACGACATCTCCGACCGCCGCGCCGCCCAGGAACAACTGCGATTCGCCGCCTACCACGACGGCCTGACCAGCCTCCCCAACCGTCTCGCCTTCCTGCAAAGCCTCCAGGCTGCGATCGACCGCAGCAAGGTCGACCCCACGGCTACTTTTGCCACCCTGCTGCTCGACCTGGACCGCTTCAAGATGGTCAACGACAGCCTCGGGCATGCTGCGGGCAATGAGCTGCTCGTGGAGGTGGCGCGCCGCCTGTCGAGCAGCGTGCGGCCGGGCGACAGCGTGGCGCGGCTCGGTGGCGACGAGTTCGGGCTGATGTTCGACCGCATCGGCTCGCAGCAGGAGGCGGTCAGCCTCGCGCAGCGGGTGGCCGACACGATCGTCCAGCCGATGCAGATCGGCGGCAGCGAGTTCACGGTGCAATGCAGCATCGGGCTGACCTTGAGCGACCTGGGCCACCGCAGTGCCGACGAGATGATCCGGGACGCCGACATCGCGATGTACGACGCCAAGGGCAAGGGGCGGGGGCTCATCTCGGTGTTCGACACGCCGATGCACGACTACGTGGCCGACCGCCTGTACATGGAGGCCGAACTGCGCCGGGCGATCAGTGCCGGGCAGATCACGCTCGTCTATCAGCCGATCGTCATGCTGCCGCAGCGGCGGCTGCTCGGCTTCGAGGCGCTGGCGCGCTGGCACCACCCGGAGATGGGTATGGTGGACGTGCCCAAGTTCATCGTGCTGGCCGAGGAGTCGGGGTTCATCTCGCAGCTCACGCCCTGGGTGATCGAGATGGCCTCGCTGCAGATGGCGGCCTGGCAGCGCGTGCTGCCCGATGGTGAGCGGCTGAAGATGCACGTGAACATCTCGGCGCGCGACCTCGAGCTGCCCGGCTTCACCACGTCGGTGGCCACGGGGCTGGCCCGGGCGCGGCTGTCGGGCCATGCGTTGACGCTGGAGATCACCGAGACCTCGCTCATGCGCAGCATGGAGCACGCGCTGCCGGTGATGGAGAGCCTGCGCCGCATCGGGGTGGGCTTCTCGATCGACGACTTTGGCACCGGCTACTCGTCGCTGTCGTACCTGAGCGCCTTGCCCATCGACAGCCTGAAGATCGACCGATCCTTCGTGCTCGGCATGGATCGGGGCCCGCAGAACGTGGAGATCGTGCGCGCCATCCTGCGCCTGGGCCAGACGCTGCACATGCACGTGATTGCCGAGGGCGTGGAGACGCACGAGCACCTCGACGCGCTGCGCGACATCGGTGTGGAGGCGGGCCAGGGCTACCTCTTCAGCCGGCCGCTGCCGCCCGCCAAGATGCTGGAGCAGCTGCAGCTGGCGGGCTTGCAGCCAGGCTGAGCGCAGTACGCGCGGCGCCAGGCGGTTCGTCCCGCCACGGCGGCGAGTCTTCGCCGTCTGCCACAGGCAGCCATCCGATCCGAGCCCGCCGTGGCTCGGGCGCGACCGTGTTCCCCCAAGCGGCCTGACCCTGCGTGAACTGGGTCACGCCGGCGCCGACTTCGTCGGACCCGTCCCTCCCCCCCAGACGGGGGATTCATTGATCATGCGCAAACCGGCCGTGGGCATTCCCCCGCAGGTCGCGAAGGGATGTATGCGTGGTCGGCGCACGTGCGCGGATCACGGGCAGGTCAACACGGGAAAGCGGACATGAACGACGTTCGGAACCAGACTCTCTGGGGGCGCCAGGCCCGATTGGCCTGCGCGCTGGCTGCAGCGGCACTGCTCAATGGGGTGGTGTGGGCGCAGGGGAATGGCAACGCCACGAACAAGTTGTCGAGTGACTTCACCGATACCGCAGCGCGCCCCCCCAACGGCAGCCCCCAGGGCGACAGCAGCTTCATCAAGGACAAGAATGGCGAGAAATATGCGAAAGCCATCGTCTTGCTGCGCCAGCCGAGCGACTCTGCCTCGGTGCGCAACTGGGTCATAAACGGCGACTCCAAGAACGGAAAGCTCGCTCCCCCCCAGCGGGGTTCGGTGTATTACCTGTACCAGTCGTGGCCCGCCATGGCGGTGATGGTGCCGCTGAAGCGTATTCCGGAGTTGGCTAAAGTCACAGGGGTCGCACGGGTGATCCCGAACCGGCTGGCGCACCGCAGCCAGTTGAAGTACGAATCCCTGGGTCGCACCACGGGTCGGCTTGAGGCGGGCACGGTCAATACAGGCCTGACCGGAAACGGCATCGGCATCGCGATCCTGGATTCCGGGATCGACCACCGCCACGCTGCGCTGCCTGACTTCAGCAACACGGCCGCTGGGCGCAAGGTGGCCGGCCGCGTGGACATCGTAG
The DNA here is from genome assembly GCA_903834645.1 of uncultured beta proteobacterium. Lineage (GTDB taxonomy): Bacteria > Pseudomonadota > Gammaproteobacteria > Burkholderiales > Burkholderiaceae_C > Rubrivivax. Next base: position 1,239 of record CAILKA010000271.1, on the reverse strand, counting down.
GGATCCGCCGCAGCGCGGTAACCGGTGACGGCTGGGAAACCGGACAGGACTACTCGACGCTTCTGGCCCGGCTGAACCTGGCCTCCACCGACTTCACGGCTCCGACGGGCCTGGCGCCCAAGAACAGTACCGCTCAAGCCGCGAACCCGGACCCCTACGGCCACGGTACGCACGTGGCGGCTACTGCCGCGGGCAGCAACGTGCTGCCGCTCACTTCAGCCGGTCTGGCCACGCGCGCGAAGCTTTACGACGTGCGTGTGCTCGACGAGTTCGGCAAGGGCGAACTGGCCGACGTGCTGGCCGGCATCGACTGGGTCATGCAGCGCGCGCGCCACGCCCAGTACAACATCCGCGTGATGAACCTCAGCCTGGGGATGTCATCGTCGGAGTCCTACCTCGTGGATCCGCTCGCCCGTGCCGCTCGCGCGGCGGTGGCCACCGGCATCACGGTGGTCGCGGCGGCCGGCAACCTTGGCAAGGATTCCTTCGGCAGGCCGGTCTATGGCTCGGTGATGTCGCCCGGCCATGACCCGTCGGTGATCACGGTCGGCGCGGCCAACATGTCGTACACCGCCAGGCGCGATGACGATGTCGTCACAGGCTTCAGCTCGAAGGGCCCGACCCGCGGCAGGGTGTACACGCAAGCCGTCAGCACCACCTACAAGGGCTGGGTCGACAACCTCATCAAGCCCGACATCGTGGCGCCGGGCAACCGGGTGGTGGCGGCAATGGGTTCGGATGTCACGAATCCGGCTCCGGGCTGGACATGCACCAACCTGCCTGTTGGCTGGAACCGGCTGGCCCGGGAGAACTGCACGCTGAGCGAGGAGGCCCAGCAGCAAGGCGCGGTTCAGACCACGACACGCGAGACGATGTCGCTCAGCGGCACCTCGATTGCCGCCCCCGTGGTGGCAGGCGCGGTGGCACTGATGCTCGAGGCCAACCCGGGCCTGACACCCCCGCTCATCAAGGCCATCCTGCAGTACACCGCCACGCCAACCGCCAAGGACAACCTGCTGCAGCAGGGCACGGGTGAGCTCAACGTGCAAGGCGCGCTGGCGCTGGCGCGGGCGCTGCGCATCGACCTGCGCACCGCGATCGAGGCGGGCACCATCAAGCCTGGCGACTCGATGCTGGCCAAAGGTGCCACGCTCCCCAACCTGCAGACCGCCACCATTGCAGGCGTGTCGCAGACCACCGCGCGGCTGGCGGTGGTAGGGGGCTCGCACCTGGTGCGCG
>CAILKA010000270.1 GCA_903834645.1 uncultured beta proteobacterium | reverse complement strand
TCTTGGGCGTCAACTACAAGCTGTGACGGTGCGGGCCTGATCGCCCGCGGGCCTTGCCGCCCGGCCCCGGCTGCCACCGGGGCACCGTTTCGAAAGAACCCCGCCTCGGCGGGGTTCTTCGCTTGGGCGGGTGGCTCGCCCGAAGCGGGGCCGCGACAATCGTTGCGTCGCCTGATTCACTTCCTTCTTCCACGGGACCCGACATGTCTGCCTTCGAGCAACCCGCCTTGCAACGCCTCGTGATCGTGGGCGGCGGCACCGCCGGCTGGATGACGGCGGCCGCCCTGTCCAAGGTGCTGCAGGGGCGCTTCGAGATTCACCTCGTGGAGTCCGACGAGATCGGCACCGTGGGGGTGGGCGAGGCCACGATCCCGATGATCCGGCTGTACAACAACATCCTGGAGATCGACGAGGACGAGTTCATCCGCGAGACCCAGGCGACCTTCAAGCTGGGCATCGAGTTCGTGAACTGGGGAGCACTCGGGGAGCGCTACATCCACGGCTTCGGCGTCTTCGGCCAGGAACTGTGGACGACCGACTTCCACCAGTACTGGCTGAAGATGCGCCTGCAGGGCCAGGCGCGCGACATCGAGCACTACTCGATCAACCGCATGGCCTGCAAGGCCCACAAGTTCATGCGTGCCGACCCGAGCATGAGCCAGTCGCCGCTGTCGCAGATCGTGCATGCCTTTCACTTCGACGCCGGCATGTACGCGCGCTACCTGCGCCGCTACGCCGAGGCGCGCGGAGTGCAGCGCACCGAGGGCAAGATCGCCCAGGTGATGCAGCGTGAGGGCGAGGCCCATGTGACGGGCGTGCTGCTGGAAGACGGGCGCCGCGTGGAGGGCGACTTCTTCATCGACTGCTCGGGGTTTCGCGGGCTGCTCATCGAGCAGGCCCTGAAAACCGGCTACGAGGACTGGTCGGAATGGCTGCCGGTGAACCGTGCGGTGGCCGTGCCCTGCGACCACGGCGGCGAGTTCACGCCCTACACGCGCGCCACCGCGCACGCCAGCGGCTGGCAGTGGCGCATCCCGCTGCAGCACCGCATCGGCAATGGCCACGTGTACTGCAGCGACTACATCAGCGACGACGAGGCCACCGCGGTGCTGCTGTCCAACCTCGATGGGCGGCCGCGAGCCGAGCCGCGGCCGCTGCGCTTCGTCACGGGCAAGCGGCGCAAGGTGTGGAACGGCAACGTCGTGGCCATGGGCCTGGCCAGCGGGTTCCTCGAGCCGCTGGAGTCCACCAGCATCCACCTGATCCAGGTGGCCATCGACAAGCTCGTCACGTTCTTCCCCGCCAAGGGACTGAGCCAGCCCGACATCGACGAATTCAACGCGCAGATGGACTTCGAGTTCACGCGCATCCGCGACTTCATCATCCTGCACTACAAGCTCACGCAGCGCGACGACTCGCCCTTCTGGCGCCGCGTGCGCGACATGCCGGTGCCCGAGTCGCTGACGCGGCGCATGGACCTGTTCCGCAGCCAAGGGCGGATCTTCCGCGAGGCGGCCGAGCTCTTCACGCCGGTGAGCTGGCTGCAGGTCTTCCTCGGCCAGGGCCTGATGCCCCAGGGCTACAACCCCATCGTCGACATCTACCCCGATGCCGAGGTCAAGGCCTTCCTCGACGGCATCGAGGAAGTGATCGCCAAGTGCGTGCAGGTGATGCCTCGCCACGACGAGTTCATCGCCCGCCACTGCGCGGCACCCGCCATCTGAGGACTTGCGCATGAGCCACGACGACACGAGGAGCCTTCCTGCACTGCCGCGAAGGCGCGTCCTGCAGGCCGCAGCTGCCACAGCGGCGCTGGCCGGGCCACTGGCCCGCGCACAGGGCAGCAGCCCGGCTGCGGCCGCGCCCACGCCTTCGCCGCCGCCCTTGACGGCCTTCTTCAGCCAGCCGAGCCTGTCGGCCGCGGCGCTGTCGCCCGATGGTCGCGCGGTGGCCATGCGCGTGGCGGGCTCGGGCGAGGGCGAGCACGCGGTGCTCGCGGTGCTGGACCTGCAGACGATGCAGCCCACGGTGGTGGCGTCCTTCAAGGACGCAGGCGTGTACGGCTTTGCCTGGGTCAACGACCAGCGGCTGGTGCTCGACGCCGAGTCCGACCACAGCGGGCAGGGTCTCTTCGCCGTGGACCGCGACGGCACGAGCTTTCGGCAGCTCGTGGAGACGCGGGTGGCCTTCGCTCGCGCAGGCGGCTCCTCGGGCACGCCGGAGCTGCACTGGAACACCCGCATGCTGCGCGTCGTGGGCACGCCCGGCAGCGACGACGTGTACGTGGTGCGACCCGAGGAGACGAGCCCCGAGAAGGTCGACTACTTCCGGCTGCAGCGCCTGAACACACGCACCGGGCGTGCCGTGGCGGTGGACACGCCGGAGCACGCCTTCGGCTGGACTTTCGACGCGCAAGGGCGCCTGGCGCTCGTCACCACGCGCCGCGGCGAGCGCGTGACCGTGCACCGCGCGGACGGCGCACAGTGGAAGCCGGTGACCGAGTTCGCGCTCTTTTCCAAGGATGCGGTCCAGCCACGCCACATCGACGCGCAGGGCACCGTCTACGCCGAGGCCCTGCGCGGGGACAAGCAGGCCCTGTACACGTTGGACCCCGCCACCGGGCGCCTGTCGGCCGAGCCCGTGCTCGCCT
>CAILKA010000269.1 GCA_903834645.1 uncultured beta proteobacterium | reverse complement strand
GCTTCGGCATAGGCGGGGTGGCGCGCGCCGTGCATCGCCACATGCACGTCGTCGAGGAACAGGTCGATCAGACTCTGGTCGAGATCGTCGATACCGGCATAACCCACTGCCGCCAGGATGCGGCCCAGGTTCGGGTCGCTGGCAAAGAAGGCCGTCTTGACCAGCGGCGAATGGCCGATGGCATAGGCCACCTTGCGGCACTCGTCGACATCGCGCCCGCCATCGACCCTGACGGTGATGAACTTGGTGGCGCCCTCGCCGTCGCGCACGATCGCGTGCGCGAGCTGACGCGCCACCTCGAACACCGCCTCCTTCAGCGCGTGCCCCTCGGGCGAGTCGAGCGTGGTGATCGGACCATGGCCCGCGCGCTGCGTGGCCACCAGCACGAAGGAGTCGTTGGTGGAGGTGTCGCCGTCGATCGTGATGCGGTTGAAGCTCTCGTCGGCCGCCTCGCGCACGAGCGGACCCAGCAGCGCCGGCGCGATCACGGCGTCGGTGGCGATGAAGCCCAGCATCGTCGCCATGTTGGGCCGGATCATCCCGGCACCCTTGGAGATGCCGGTGACGGTGACCGTACGGCCCGCTATGGCCACCTGCACGCTCGCCGCCTTGGGCACCGTGTCGGTGGTCATGATGCCCTCGGCGGCCTGCGGCCAGTGGCCGCTGCCCAGGGCCGCAAGGGCTGCGGGCAACCCGGCCTCGATGCGCTCCACGGGCAGCGTCTCCATGATCACCCCGGTGGAAAAGGGCAGCACCTGCCCAGGCTCCAGGCCCATGTGCCGGGCCAGCGTTGCACAGGTGCGGCGGGCACGCGCCAGACCGTCCGCGCCCGTGCCGGCGTTGGCGTTGCCGGTGTTGACCACGAGCGCACGGATGGGCGCGCCGCTGGCCAGGTGCTCGCGGCACACCTGCACGGGAGCGGCGCAGAACCGGTTGGTCGTGAACACACCGGCTGCCGCAGAACCCTCGCACAGCTCGAAGACGACGAGATCACGCCGGTTGGCCTTGCGCACGCCGGCCATCGCCGTGCCGATGCGCACGCCCGGCACGGCATGCAGCCGGTCGTCAGGGGTGGGGGTATACAGGACAGGCATTGCATCGCTCTCCGCAAGGGGCGGCCAGGGCGCGCGGCTCAGGCGAGCTTGCCGTGGCAGGCCTTGTACTTCCTGCCGCTGCCGCAGGGGCAGGGATCGTTGCGCCCCACTCGCGGCATCGCAGGCTGGATGGTGGCCGGATCGGCTTCCTGGGTCACGCTGCCGTCCTCGTTGGGATGCGTGTAGGTGACGTTGCTCACCTGGGTGGCCTGCTCCTCGATGGCCTGGGCGGCCTGGGCCACCTGCTCCTGGGTCTGGATGCGCACCGTCAGCAGCAGCCGCGTGACCTCGAGCTTCACCGTGTCGATCAGCTGGCCGAAGAGCTCGAAGGCCTCGCGCTTGTACTCCTGCTTCGGGTTCTTCTGTGCGTACCCGCGCAGATGGATGCCCTGGCGCAGGTAGTCCAGCGCCGCCAGGTGCTCACGCCAGTGCGTGTCCATGGACTGCAGCAGCACCATGCGCATGAAGGGGGTGAATTGCTCCACGCCCACGACGTCGAGCTTGCCCTGGAAGAGCACATCGCCGGCAGACAGCACCTGCTCCAGCACGTCCTCGTCCGTCACCGCCTCCCGGCCCTCGACGAAGCTGCGCAGCGCCACCTCGAGCTGCCACTCCTCGCGCAGCACCTTCTCCAGGCCGTCGAGGTCCCACTGCTCCT
>CAILKA010000268.1 GCA_903834645.1 uncultured beta proteobacterium | reverse complement strand
GGTCAGGGCACCACCGCCGACACGCTGGCCTCGGCCCCGAAACCGGCTGTCGGGTCCACCGGCCGGGGCAGCACCCGCAGCTGGCGAAAGAGCGGCAAGCGCCAGGCGGCCAGCGCCAGCAGCAGTGCGACCACGCCCGCAAAGCCAAGGGCGGCACGCAGCCCCACGTGCTCGCCGAGCCAGCCCCCGATCAGCGCGCCAGGCCCCGCCGGCAGCAGCGTGAGCCAGCGCATCGAGCTCGTCATGCGCCCGAGCATCGGCTCGGGCGTGACCGCCTGGCGCAGCGCCAGGAAGTTGATGAAGAGCAGCACCGCTCCCAGGCCGAAGCACAGCAGCATCGTTGCGAACACCGCCACGCCGAAACCACCGGCTGGCGCCACGGCGCAGGCCAGCCAGCCCAGCCCCGACACCGCCATGCCCAGCAGCATGCAGGGCCCCGGACCGATGTGCTCGGAAATGCGCCGGCCGAAGACGCTGCCCAGCACCGTGCCCACGCCCAGGCCGATGAAGCTCAGCCCCACGTCCTGCTCGCTCAGGCCCAGGGTGCGCGTGGCGTACAGGATCTGGACCACCACCGCTGCGTAGTGGCCCATCTGCCACAGCCCCACCGTCACCGCCATTGCCACGAGCAGCGGCGTGTCGCGCACGAAGCGCAGGCCCGCCCGGAGCTCGGCCAGGAAGGAACCCCGCCCGTCGCGGCGCACCACCTCGTGGACCTTGATCCCCTTGAGCACCAGCACGGAGGCCACCAGCAGCGTGGCGGTGGCCAGCAGCGCCACCGGTGCGCCCACGGCCTTGATCAGCGCGCCGGCGAACCCCGGCCCGGCCACGTCGGCACCCGAGCTCGCGATCGCGTTCTTGGCGTGCGCCTCCACGAGCCGCTCGCGCGGCACCACCTGGGTGAGCACGATCTGCGCCGCCGAGCCGGCCACCACATGCACGCAGCCGAGCACGAAGCCCACGGCGTAGAGCCAGGGCATGGCCAGCCAGCCGAGCCAGGCCGCCAGCGGCACACTGGCCAGGATCAGCGCCAGCAGCAGTTCACCCACGACGTACACAGGCAGCTTGCGCACACGGTCCAGCCACACCCCAGAGGGCAGCGACAGCAGTACGAACGGTGCCAGCTCGCAGGCCGTGAGCAGGCCCATCTGCGTGGGCGTGGCCTGCAGCATCACGGCGGCCGTCAGCGGCAGCGCGAGCATGCTCACCTGCGCACCCACGGCGCTCACCAGGATCGAACTGAAGAGCCGGCGGTAGCCGGGGTTGCGCAGCAGGTCCTCGGGGTCGAGGGCGAAGCGCGCGCGCAGTGCCGCCAGGATGCGTGAGATCGCGCCCCTCATCCGTGCGCGCGGCCTTCAGCTGCGGTAGTCGGCGTTGATGCGGACGTAGTCGTACGACAGGTCGCAGGTCCAGACGCTCGTGCCCGCCTCGCCGCGGTGCAGGCACACGCGCACGGTGATCTCGGGCTGCTTCATCACGCGCTGGCCGTCCTCCTCGCGGTAGTCCGGGTGGCGCCCACCCTGGCGCGCCACATGCACGTCGTCCAGGTACAGGTCGATCAGGCCCTGGTCGAGGTCATCGATGCCCGCGTAGCCGACAGCCGCCAGGATGCGGCCCAGGTTGGGGTCGCTGGCGAAGAAGGCCGTCTTGACCAGCGGCGAGTGGGCGATGGCATAGGCCGCCAGCTTGCACTCGGCCTCGTCGCGGCCGCCCTCGATGGTGATGGTGATGAACTTGGTCGCCCCCTCGCCATCGCGGACGATGGCTTGGGCCAGCTCCTGGGCCAGCGAGACCAGCGCGTCGCGCAGCGCGCGGGCTTCGGCGCTGTCCAGCGACGTAATCTCGGCATGCCGGGCCTTGCGGCTGGCGATCAGCATGAAGCAGTCGTTGGTCGACGTGTCGCCGTCGATGGTGATGCGGTTGAAGGACGCGTCGGCGGCCTCTTTCACGAGCGGCTGCAGCAGGGCCG
>CAILKA010000267.1 GCA_903834645.1 uncultured beta proteobacterium | reverse complement strand
TGGTCGGCCTCGCCGTGCTCGATCTTGCCGGCCTTCGTCGCCTCGCGTGCCTCCTTGCGCACCTCGGCGCGAGTGGGTGCCGAAGCGGGCGCCGGCGCGGCAACCTGGGCCAGCACGGTCTGGGAAGCCAGCACCAGGCTGGCGGCAACAAGAACGGAACGGGTCTGCTTCATGCGGTCTCCTTGCAAGCCTGCGTCGTGGGCCGATGCCAAGACGTCAGAGGAAGCGTGCCAGCACCGCCCGCGGTGCCCGTTGTGCCGGCGCAAGGCGTGGTTCAATCAGGCCATGGCGAGACCCGTTGATCCCCCGCGGCGAGTTCCGCGGCCCGAACCGGCTCGCCGCATGCAGCCGCAGGGCCCCGCGACGCGTACACCCGCAGCACCTGCGAGAGGCCCGGCCCAGCAGCCTCCCGGCGCGACCGCTCCCGGCCCATCCGTGGCGTCAGGCGTGCGCCTGTCGCGCGTGCTCGCCGAGCGCGGCCTGGCCTCGCGGCGCGAGGCCGACGAGTGGATCGAGGCGGGCCTGGTGCGCGTGGACGGACGCCCGGCCGTGCTCGGGCAACGCGTGCACGGGCATGAGCGCATCGATGTCGAACCGGCGGCGCATCGCCAGCAGGCGCGGCGCGTCACGGTGCTGCTGCACAAGCCGCTGGGCTACGTGAGCGGACAGGCCGAGGACGGCTACCTCCCGGCTTCGGTGCTGGTGAGGCCGGACAACCGCTGGGCGGAGGACCGCGGGCTGCCCTGGCAACCGATGCATGCAAGGGGACTCGCGCCGGCCGGCCGCCTGGACATCGATTCCACCGGCCTGCTCGTGCTCACGCAGGACGGCCGTGTCGCGCGGCACCTCATCGGTGAGGACAGCGATGTGGAAAAGGAGTACCTGGTGCGCGTCCAGCCCATGGGCTCCGAACCGCTGGGCGAGCATGGCCTGGCCCGCCTTCGGCACGGTCTCGTGCTCGACGGCCGCGAGCTGCGCCCGGCCAAGGTGAGCTGGGCCAACGAGGACCAGCTGCGCATCGTGCTGCGCGAGGGCCGCAAGCGCCAGATCCGGCGCATGTGCGAGCTCGTGGGCCTGAAGGTGCTCGCGCTCAAGCGGGTGCGCATCGGCAGCGTCGTGCTGGGCAAGCTGCCGCCCGGCCAGTGGCGCTACCTGCGCGATGACGAACGCTTCTGAGCGCTCGCGTGCCTTCGCCGCGCGCGAGCCTGCCACGCTCGTGGTGGCCCTGGCCCTGCTGCTGGGGCTGCAGCCCGTCACGACCGACCTGTACCTGCCGGCGTTGCCAGGGCTGGCACGCGAGCTCGGCGGCCCGCTCGGCCTGGCACAGCTGACGCTGTCGGCGCTGATCCTGGCCTTCGGCTGCAGCCAGCTCGTCATCGGGCCTCTGGCCGACCGCTTGGGCCGGCGCAGCGTGCTTGCGGGCGGCCTCGTGCTCTACGCGGCGGCTGCGGTGGCCAGCGCAGCGAGCGACAGCCTGCACATGCTCATCGCCTGCCGCGCGCTGCAAGGCGTGGGCCTGGCAGCTGCGGTGGTGTGCGCCCGCGCGATGGTGCGCGACCTGTACCGCCCGGCCGAGGGCGCGCGCGTGATGTCGCAGGCACTCACGGGGCTGGGAGTGATCGCCCTGGCCAGTCCGGTGGTCGGCGGGATCGTGGCAGCAGCCTGGGGCTGGCGCGCCGCACTCGCGGTCACGGGCCTCTTCGCCGCCCTCACGCTTGCCCTGCTGCTAGCGCGCGTGCCCGAGACGCTCGCCGCCCCGAATCCGCAGGCCCTGCAGCCAGGGCCTTTGCTGGCCACCTGGGGCCGCATGCTGCGCCACCCGGTGTTCATCGCCTGGACGCTGCTCATCACCTGCACCTATGGCGGCCTGTACACCTACCTGGCGGGCAGCTCCTTCATCTTCATCGACGTCCTGGGCCTGTCGCGCACAGGCTACGGCATGGTGCTTGCCGGCTCGTCGCTGTCCTACATCGCGGGCACCTTCTGGTGCCGCCGGCTGCTGTCGCGCCACGGGCTGGCGGGTGCCGTCAGGCGAGGATCCCTGGTCACGATGGGCGCGGGCGTGGCGCTTGCCGCATCCGCCGCGCTGGGCTGGGCGCATCCGCTTGCGGTCGCGCTGCCGCAGGCCGTCTTCGCCTTTGGCCACGGTGTGCACCAGCCCTGCGCGCAGGCAGCCGTCGCCGGCCCCTTCCCGGCCCATGCAGGCACGGCCTCGGCGCTGTCGGGCTTCACGATGTCGCTCGTGGCCTTCGGCATCGGCGGCTGGCTCGGCGTGGCGCTGGACGGCACCCTGTTGCCGTTCCTGCTGACGATGGCCGTGGCCTGCGGGCTCACGGCGCTGGTCGGACTGACGCTCGTGCAGCGGCACGGTGAGCCGCGGCGCGACGATTCCCGCCCATGAAAGGCATCGTTCTGGCCGGCCCGACGGCCTGCGGCAAGAGCAGCCTCGCGCTTGCCCTGGCGCGCGCACTGGCTCCCGAACTGCCGCTGGAGATCGTCAGCGTCGACTCTGCGCTCGTCTACCGGGGCATGGACATCGGCACGGCCAAGCCCAGCGCACAGGAGCGGGCCGAGGTGCCGCACCACCTGATCGACCTCATCGAGCCCACGCAGTCCTATTCCGCGGCGCGCTTCGTCGCCGATGCCACGCAAGCCTGCGCCGAAATCCGCGCGCGTGGCGCGGTGCCGCTGCTCGTGGGCGGGACGATGCTCTACGTGAAGGCGCTACGCGAGGGGCTGGATGACATTCCCCCGTCCGATGCGCGGCTGCGCGCCACGCTCGATGCGCGCGCGGCAGCCGAGGGATGGCCGGCGCTTCACGCCGAGCTCGCGCGGGTCGACCCCGCCACTGCAGCCCGGCTGGCCCCGCGCGATGCCCAACGCATCCAGCGCGCACTCGAGGTCTTCCACGGCACGGGCCGGCCCCTGTCGAGCTTCCAGCGCGGCGCGACGGGCCGTGCGCCTGCTGCCGACTGGCCGCTGATCACGCTGGAACCTGCCTCACGGGCGTGGCTGCATGCACGCATCGCCACGCGCTTCGACGCGATGCTCCAGGCGGGATTCATCGACGAGGTGCGCGCCCTGCGCGCGCGCGGCGACCTGCATGCCGGCCTGCCTTCGATGCGCTGCGTGGGCTATCGCCAGGCCTGGGAGGCGCTCGATCAGGACCGCCTGGCAGATCTGCGCGAGGCCGGACTGGCCGCCACGCGGCAGCTGGCCAAGCGGCAACTGACCTGGCTGCGAGGCATGGCCGATCGCACGGTGGTGGCTTGCGAAGAAGATGAGGCCAGCCACACGCTGACCGAAAGGGTGCGACGCCTCGCCTGCGCCTGAAGCGCCTGGTTCGGTGTGACAAATTCACGCTATTGCGCGCTGCGTGCGGCTCCAGGGGCCGCTCCCCCCTTGGCGCGGGATCGTGCGCGGTGCGGCGGATCCCTAAGGTTCGGCTCCTCGATCAACCCGACTGGAGTCCCTCATGTCCGTACGTTCGAAGATGGCCTGCCTCGGTGCAGCCGTCCTGTGCCTTGCTGCCGGCTCGGCCTACGCCCAGACCGCTCCCTACACCCCCACTGCGTCGGTCAACAAGACCTTCGGACAGTACAACGGCATACCCACGACCGCGCTGGGCTCGGGGAACGTCGACGTGACCAACCTGTTCTGGATGTACGAAAAGCGCGGCACCTACGGTGGCCAGGCAGTCGACTCGTGGCTGCTGTTCTTCGATCCGCTCGGGATCAGCAGCGTAGCGGGCTCCGTCACGTTTGCGCAGTCTGTCCTGCAGGTCTTCGGCACGCGCGCGGACCTGCAGAACACGAGCTCGTTCCAGCGCACCGGCTACACCTACGACTACAGCGTCTACGTCGCCCCCGAAGCCGGCGATACGACGACCTTCGGCGGCAAGACCCTGAATATGAACTGGGCGGCCGGCGATCCAGGCGACTACGTGCGCGTCCTGACGGCAGTGCCCGAGCCGGCCACCTACGCGCAGATGGCAGCGGGCCTGTGGCTGATGGGCATGGTGGTGCGCCGTCGCCAGCGCGCAAAGGTCGCCCAGGCCGCATCGGCCTGACCCGCGCCACCGATCCGGCGCGGCGGGTCGCCGCATGGTTGGGGCATCATCGGCCGCATGCTGCGTGTGGATTCGCTCACGAAGGCCTATGGCGGCCAGCCGGTGTTTCGCGAGGTGTCGCTGGCGTTGCAGCCGGGCGAGTTCGTGGCCCTGCTGGGTGAGTCGGGCGTGGGCAAGTCGACCTTGCTCAACTGCATCGCCGGGCTCGACCGCGCCGACAGCGGCCGCATCTGGGTGGCCGGCGAGGAGGTGACGGCGCTGGATGATGACGCCTGCGCGCTCTTGCGCAGACGCCGCCTTGGTTTCGTGTTCCAGGCCTTCCATGTGCTGCCTCACCTGAACGTGGCCGACAACGTCGGCTTGCCGTTGCTGCTGCTGGGCCGCCCCGACGAGGCGCGCGTCGCGGCTTCGCTGGAAGCGGTGGGCCTGCAAGGCCTCGGGACTCGGCTGCCGGCGCAGCTCTCGGGCGGGCAGTTGCAGCGCGTGGCCATCGCGCGTGCGCTCGTGCACGCCCCGGGGCTGCTGCTGGCTGACGAGCCCACCGGGAACCTCGACCCCGCCACGGCCGAGCGCGTACTCGATGTGCTGCTTGACCAGACGCGCCAGGTGGGCAGCGCCTGCCTGCTCGTCACCCACTCGCAGGCCGCGGCGCGCCGGGCCGACCGGGTGCTGCGCCTGACCGCGATGGGCATCGCCGAAGCCGCGTGAGCGCCTCGGTGAACTCCGGACCGGGCATCTGCCTGCCATGACGCCTGCATCCGTGACGGGCGCATGGTCCCTGCCCGCCTCGTGGCGCGTGCTGGCACTGCTGCTGCCCCT
>CAILKA010000266.1 GCA_903834645.1 uncultured beta proteobacterium | reverse complement strand
GCAGGTCAACGCGCGCGGCGAGCGCTTCCACGACGAGACGCTGGGCTACTCGGAGGCGAGCGTGCAGGTGCTCGCCCAGCCGGGCGGGCTCGCGTGGAACGTCTTCGACGACCGGCTGCTGGCGCTGGGGCGCAATTTCCCGGACTTCGTGGGCGCCGAGGCCGCCGGCGCCGTGCGCCACGCCGCCGACGTGCCGGCGCTGGCCCGGGTGATCGGGTGCGATGCGGACACGCTCGCGCGCACGCTCGCGCCCACGCGCCTGGCGGGCCCGCTGCATGCGATCCAGGTCACGGGCGCGCTCTTCCACACCCAGGGCGGCCTCGACATCGATGCGCATGCGCGCGTGCGCCATGTCGAGGGCGCCGTGTTTCCCAACCTGCTGGCCGCAGGCGGGGCCGCACGCGGCGTGTCGGGCAACGCCGTGTGGGGCTACCTCTCGGGCAACGGGCTGCTCAGCGCGGTGGCGGGCGGCTGGATCGCTGCCCGCACCGCCGCCATGCAGCTCGGCGCGAACGCGGCACCCCTGGCGCACACGCCGTAACCGGCCCACCCGGCCCACCCGGCGCACAAGGAGATCCGATGACGACCCCGCACACCTTGCGCACGCGCCTGGCCGAGCCGCGCGCGCTGCTCGCCCCGGGCATCTACGACGCCCTGTCGGCCCTGGTGGCCGAGCAGGCCGGCTTCGAGGCGCTGTACCTGTCGGGGGCCTCGATCGCCTACACGCGGCTGGGCAGCCCCGACATCGGCTTGACCACCTTCAGCGAGGTCACCGACACGCTGGCGCATATCACCGAGCGCGTGCGCGTGCCGGTGATCGTGGACGCCGACACGGGCTTCGGCAACGCGCTGAACGTGCAGCGCACCGTGCGCGGCCTGGAGCGCGCCGGTGCGGCGATGATCCAGCTCGAGGACCAGACCTTCCCCAAGCGCTGCGGCCACCTGCAGGGCAAGGGCGTGGTGCCGGTGGCCGAGATGTGCGGCAAGCTGCGCGCTGCGCTCGATGCGCGCACGAGCCACGAGACGCTGATCCTGGCGCGCACCGATGCCCTGGCGGTGGAGGGGCTCGAGGCCGCGCTCGCGCGCGCCGAGGCTTACCTGGCCTGCGGGGTCGACGCGCTCTTCGTGGAAGCACTGCGCACGCCCGCGCAGATAGACGCCGCCTGCGCACGGCTGGCCGCGCGTGTGCCCTTGCTGGCCACCATGGTCGAGGGCGGGCAGACGCCGGTGGAGTCGGCGCAGGCGCTCGGTGAGCGCGGCTTTCGGATCGTCATCTTCCCCGGCGGCACCGCGCGTGCGGTGGCGCACACGCTGCAGGGCTACTACGCGAGCCTGAAGGCGCACGGCAGCACCACGCCGTGGCGCGAACGCATGCTCGACTTCGACGGGTTGAACGCGCTCATCGGCACGCCCGGCGTGCTCGAGGCGGGCATGCGCTACGCGGACGGGAGCTGAGGATCGGGCGGTGCCGCCGCTCAGCACGCCGCAAAGAGCGCGTGCAGGTTGCCGACCTTGGCGTCGAACACCTCGCTCCCCTCGTCCACCTGCAGCGTGATGCCGAAGTGGCGCTGCGCCAGCAGCGGCGCGAAGTGCGCCCGCGCGGCCTGCGCGAGCGCCTCGCCCACCGCCTGCCGCACGGCCGGGCTGCGCCCGCGTGCCATCCTCAGGTTCAGGTAGACGAAGCCGTGCTCGCCGCTGCCGTCGGCCACCGCGGAGTGCGCGGCCGGATAGGCCAGCACGCGTACGCCGCCCACCGGGAAGACGGCCGTGCCCGCTTCGTCGCGCTGCGCCACCATCGTGTCTGCGAGGTTCCGGCACAGTTGGGCGATCGCGCCTTGCGGCTCCAGGTCGGGTGTGTAGAGCACGACGAGGTGGGGCATCGCAGGTCTCCCGTGTCGATTCTCAAAGCCGCGCCGATACCGGCGTGTAACCCGTGGCGCGCGAGGCCACCGGCTGCGGCACCGCGTGCCCGTCCTGCGGCGTGACGGGAAAGACGGCGTTGATCTGCCCCGTCCCCGAAGCGCCGAAGTAGGGCGTCACCACCTCGGCCTGCGCGTCGTAGCCGCTCCAGCCCAGGGCGCCCAGCAGCATCGCCGTGTCGTGCATGAAACCCTCGCCGTGCCCCTTGGACGCGTACTCGGGCAGCATGCCGCAGAAGGTCTTCCAGTCCCCGCGCTGCCAGATCTGCACCACCTCGCGGTCCAGCGCCTCGAGGAAAGGGCTCCACACGCGAAAGGCGTACTCCGGGGCCAGGCCGTTCTGGGCGAAGCGGTGCGAGAGCGACCCGCTGGCCAGGAAAGCCACCGTGCCGTCGTAGTGCTCCTCCACCGCGCGGCGCAGCGCCCAGCCCAGGCGCGCGCTGTCGTCCAGGTAGTGCGCCATGCACAGCGCCGACACCGACACCACCTTGAAGTGGCCGTCGGCGTTCATGTAGCGCATCGGCACGAGCGTGCCGTACTCCGGCGCGAGCGAGGTACCCGTGTGCGCAAGCGTCTCCACCCCCATTTCGCAGGCCGTGCGCGCGAGCAACTGGCCGAGCCCGGGGTGGCCCGGGAAGGCGTAGGGCAGGTTCGAGATGAAGTGCGGCAGCTCGTTGCTCGTGTAGACGCCCTCGAAGCCTGCTGCGCAGTTGAGGTGGTAGTTGGCGTTGACGAGCCAGTGGGTGTCGAAGACGACGAGCGTGTCCACGCCCAGCGCCCGGCAGCGCCGGCCGATCTCGATGTGCCCGTCGATCGCATCCTGGCGCGTGCCCTGGCGGGGGCCGGGCAGCTCGCTCAGGTACATCGAGGGCACGTGCGTGATCTTGGCGGCCAGTGCGAGCTTGCCCATCTTCGTGTTCCTCGCGCGTGCGGGTTCGCCCTCGGACGCCCTCAGACGCCCCAGTGCGGGATGTGGTGCGAGCCCAGGCTCACGGCCACGTTTTTCGGCTCCAGGAACACCTCGTGGCTCCAGGTGCCGCCTTCGCGGCCCACGCCGCTGCCCTTGGTGCCGCCGAAGGGCTGGCGCAGGTCGCGCACGTTCTGGCTGTTGACGAAGCACATTCCGGCCTCGATGGCCGCGGCCACGCGCAGCGCACGGCCCACGCTTTCGGTGAAGACGTAGCTCGACAGCCCGTAGCGCGTGTCGTTGGCGATGCCAATCGCGTCGGCCTCGTCGTCGAAGGGGATCAGGCAGGCCACGGGGCCGAAGATCTCGTCCTGCGCGATCTGCATGCGGTTGTCGACGTCGCCGAAGACCGTGGCCGCCACGAAGTTGCCCTGCGCCAGGGCCCCGGGCAGCGCCGGGGCGTCCAGGCCGCCGCACAGGAGCGTCGCGCCTTCCTGCGGCCCGAGCTCGATGTAGCGCCGCACCTTGGCCAGATGCTCGCGGCTGATCATCGGGCCGATGGTGGTGGCTTCGTCGAGCGGGTCGCCCACCATGATCTTGCGTGCACGCGCAGCGAAGGCGGCCGCGAAGTCGCCGTAGACCGAACGCTGCACGAGGATGCGGCTGCCCGCGGTGCAGCGCTCGCCGTTGTTGGAGAAGATCATGAAGACGGCCGCATCCAGCGCGCGCGCGAGGTCGGCGTCGTCGAAGACCACGAAGGGGCTCTTGCCGCCGAGCTCCATGCTGAACTTCTTCAGGCCCGCGGCGCGCACGATGCGATCGCCCGTGGCGGTGCTGCCGGTGAACGAGATCACGCGCACGTCCGGGTGCGACACGAGCGCCTCGCCCGCCTCGCGGCCGTAGCCGTGCACGATGTTGAGCACGCCCGCGGGCACGCCGGCTTCCAGCGCGAGCTCGCCCAGCCGCGCGGCCGTCAGCGGCGAGAGCTCGCTCATCTTGAGCACTGCCGTGTTGCCGAAGGCCAGGCAGGGCGCCACCTTCCACGTGGCCGTCATGAAGGGCACGTTCCAGGGGCTGATGAGCGCGCACACGCCCACCGGGTGGAAGAGCGTGTAGTTCAGGTGAGTGGGCGTGGGGTAGGTGTGGCCGTCCACGCGCACGCACATCTCGGCGAAGTAGGAGAAGTTGTCGGCTGCGCGCGGCACGAGCTGCTTGCCCGTCTGCGCAATCACCTGCCCCGTGTCCATCGTCTCGGTGCGCGCGATCGCGCCGACGTTCGCGGCGATGAGCTCGCCCAGCCGCCGCATCACGCGCGCGCGGTCAGCTGCGGGAGTGGCCGCCCACTTCGGGAAGGCCGCCTTGGCCGCCGCCACCGCGGCGTCGACCTCGGCCGCGCCCCCGCGCGCCACCTCGGCCAGCACCTCCTGCGTGGCCGGGTTGACGGTCTCGAAGTACCGGGCGCTGCCTGCGGGGCGGCCGTCGATCAGGTGCTCGATGCGCATGCGGGCGCTCTCCACAGGGGTCAGTCGTGGCCGGGGGGTGGGACGTCGCGCCGGCGCATCATCCCCCAGCTCTCGATCGTCATCACCGCCTCGCGGCGCTGGTTGAGCACCGTGAAGCGCGACTTCACGAGCCCGACATGCGGGCGGCTGCGCATCGGGCGCGCCTCCAGCACCTCCTGGCGCGCCGACAGCACGTCGCCGGGGTACACCGGCTGCAGCCAGCGCAGCGCGTCGATGCCCGGCGAGCCCAGGGCGGCGGTGCGCAGCAGGTGGTGGTCGCACAGCATGCGCATCAGCAGGCACGCGGTGTGCCAGCCGCTGGCGCTCAGGCGCCCGAAGAGCGAGGCGGCGGCGGCCTCGTCGTCCAGATGGAAAGGCTGCGGGTCGAACTGGCGCGCAAAGTCGATGACCGCTTCGCGCTGGACTTCCACGTGGCCAAACTCCGCCACATGCCCTACCGGGAAATCCTCCCAGTGCAGCAGCGCCGAGGTGGGCTCGAGTCCGGGGGCTTCGTCGATCATGGCCCCGAGCATAGCGGGCGGCACGGGCAAGCAGCGCATCCCGGCCTTGGCGTCGCCAGGCGCTTGGCAGGACAATCGGCCCCAGCATGGCGTCGCGCCGTGCTGCCTCCCCTTGGCTCTCCTGGCCCCCCTGGCTTCGTCACGCGCGCCGCTGCGCTCCCCCACCATGACCCTTCTCGTTCCCGGCCTTGTCCTGTTCCTTGGCGTGCACTCCAGCCGCGTGTTCGCGGAAGGCCCACGCCAGCGCTTCATCGCGCAGCGCGGCGCCAACGCCTGGAAGGGGCTGTACACGGTGGTGTCGGTGGTGGGCTTCGTGCTCATCGTCTGGGGCTACGGGCAGGCGCGCCAGGAGCCCACCGTGCTGTGGGGCTCGCCTCTTTGGGTGCGCCACCTCGCCAGCCTGCTCACGCTGGTGGCCTTCGTGCTGCTGGCGGCCGCCTACGTGCCGCGCAATGCGATCAAGGCGCGCCTGGGCCATCCGATGGTGCTGGGCGTGAAGGCCTGGGCGCTTGCGCACCTGGTGTCCAACAACACGCTGGCCGACTTGCTGCTCTTCGGGGGCTTCCTGCTGTGGGCCGTGCTGAGCTACCGGGCCGCGCGTGCGCGTGATCGCGCAGCGGGCGCAGTGTCTGTCCCCGGCGAGGCGTCGCGCACTGCGCTGACTGTGGTGGTGGGCCTGGCCGCATGGGCCGCCTTCGCGTTCTGGGCGCATGGCGCCTGGATCGGCGTGCGCCCCTTCGGCTGACCGGCCGGATCTGCCGGCCCCGGGGCGGATCCACCCCCTCTTCCAGGGGCCCCCACGCCACCGCCTTCGGGGCGATGGCGCGGGCCAGGCGTGCGCCGCACGATGCCCGTGCGGGTCGATGGCGCCCGCGGGGAGGGCACATGCGAAGCGGCAGGGGGCGGCGTACCGTTCACACCGTTGAAACTGTTCACGCTGTCCAGGCCGCGCCACTGGCGGGGTTGCAGGCGTGCGTCCCGGGCGACGATCCCGGGCTGGGCCCCGAGCCCGCGGGTTGCGGCTGGTTCGAGTCGAGCCGCACCTTGCGCGAGGGCGCCGAAGTATGCGAGCACGAGGTGCTCGATCCGATCGTCAACGAGCTGCCACTGGCGTGGTGGATCGAGTGGGCGGGCCTGCGGGCCGCCGCCCGTCAGCCCTGACTGCGGCTGGGGGGGCCGCGCGCGCCATTCGTCGCAACGGGGTTGGCCCGCGCAAGGGCGAGGGGCACAGTGCCTTCACCGGGCCCACCACGGGCCCCTCCTCTCGAAAGGAATCGATCATGAAGAACACGAACCTCGCCGCCCGCGCCATCTCTTTGCTTGGCGCCGCTTTCCTGACCGTGCTGATGCTGGCTGCGATGGACACGCTGGCGGTGTCCGATGCTCCGGCCGGGATGCTCGCGCGTGCTGCAGCCACGGCCCGTGCCTGAGTCGCCCCCCGCGCTGCGGCGCACCCCGAGCGACGCTTGCGTCGCTCAGGCCAGGCGCCCGGCGCGGAAGTCCTCGACCGCTCGGTAGATCTCTTCTTGCGTGTTCATCACGAACGGGCCGTACTGCGCGATCGGCTCGCGCAGCGGCCGGCCCGCCACGAGGATCGCCCGTGCCCCCTCGGGCCCGGCCGTGAGCGACACGCCGTCGGCGCCCGGCGTGTTGGCCAGGATCGCCATGCGCTGCCGAGGCACCGCCACCTCGCCCACTGCCGCCTCGCCGCGGTACACATAGACGAATGCGTTGTGGTCGTCAGGCAGCTCCTGCACGAAGCGCGCCCCGGCTTGCAGGTGCAGGTCGAGGTAGGTCGGGGCGGTCGCCTCGCGCTGCATCGCGCCGGGCACGCCCAGCGCCTGCCCGGCGATCACGCGCACCGTCACGCCCTCGGCGCGGGCCTCGGGCACGTCGGCAGGGGGGATGTCACGGTACCAGGGCGGGCACATCTTGTCGCGCGCGGGCAGGTTCAGCCACAGCTGGAAGCCCTCCATGCGGCCGTCGTCCTGCTCGGGCATCTCGCTGTGGATCACGCCTCGGCCAGCCGTCATCCACTGCACCGCGCCGCCGGTGAGCAGCCCCTCGTTGCCGGCGGAGTCGCGGTGGCGCATCCGGCCCTCGAGCATGTAGGTCACGGTCTCGAAGCCGCGGTGCGGGTGGTCGGGAAAGCCACCGATGTAGTCGTCGCGGCTGTCGCTGCCGAAGGCGTCGAGCATCAGGAAGGGGTCCAGGCGCCGCTGCAGCTCCTGCGTGAGCACGCGCACGAGCTTGACGCCTGCGCCGTCGCTTGTGGCCCGGCCCGCCACCAGGCGTTCGACCGATCGGGGGTGTTGAAGGGTGTGCATGCACGGCATGATGCGGCATGCGGCGCGCACCGTCAGGGCTGCGGCGTTGAACGCAAGGTTCAAGCCAGTCGAAGTCACGCGCGCGGCGGCTCTCCTGTGTGCCCCGATGCCCGACCGGCCGAACCCCCCTGTGCCTGCTGAACCCGGCCTTGCGCTGCCTGGCTCCGTCGCGCCCCTCGCGTCCCCCGCGTCCCTCACACCCCTTGCCTCGCTTGCACCGGCCCACCGCCGCCGGCTGCGCGAGCTGTGGCGCTCGGCCGGCTGGCCCAGCCAGGACATGGTGGAGGTCGAGCTGCTGGCTGCGGGCCTGCTCGAGCGTGTGCGCCAGGCCGGTGGCCGCGAGACGCTGCGCGTGACGGACGCAGGCGTGCAGGCGCTGGCCGGCACGCTGGCGCACAACCGCCAGGCGCGCAGCCTGCACGAGCAGCTCGTGGCGCGTGTGGCGCGCGAAATGCAGCGCGACGGGCGCATCGTCTGGCGCGGGCTCGCGCTGCGTGCGCCGCTGGCAGCTGCGCCGGCCACCCGCTGGGTGCAGGCCATGCCCGATGTCTACTCGATCCGTCACACCACGCGTGAAGACCTCGTGCAGCCGCTCGTGCATGAGATCAAGGTGCGGCGAGCCGATCTGCTGGCCGACCTGCGCCAGCCCGACAAGCGCGGGGCGTACCTGGCGCTGGCCAGCCAGTGCTGGTACGTGCTCAAGGCGGGCATTGCCGAGCCCGAGGAGATCCCCGCCGAGTGCGGGGTGATCGTGGTCCATGCCGCG
>CAILKA010000265.1 GCA_903834645.1 uncultured beta proteobacterium | reverse complement strand
ATCGCCGGAATGCTGATGAAGCGGCCATAGGCCGAAGCCCGGTTGGGGCCGGCCTTGGGCGCCACCCGTGGATCGGCCCCATGGCTCTGGCGGAAGGTCCAGAAGTAGGGGTCCACATCGTCGCGGCCCAGGATGATCACCTGCGCGTAGGTCACGGGCTGGTTGTTCGCGCCCGGCTGTGTGCGCGCCCAGGGAGGCAGCGGCCGGCCATCGCGCACGGAGGCGTTCGTGCCGTTGCAATCGGCCCGCGCCAGCAGCGCAGCAAGATCCGGCGCCAGCATCGTGCCATCGGGCACGGGTGCGGCGGCGGCCATGCCGCTGAGGGTGCCGAGCGCGAGTGCGGCAGCAGCCGCACGCACGCGCGAACGACTCCCCCAAAGTGACCTGCTCGGCTGGCGCATGGACTGACCCTATGTGGACAGCCCGCATTCGACTACGGGAAGCTTGCCGTCGGCGGGGCATGCCCCGTTCCGAAACGGGCGCGCCGTGAAAGGATGCACGCTTGTGCCGCGCAGTTGGGGGTTGCGCCCGGCCGGGCGGCTGACAGCCGCCTGGGGAGCCGTTCGTCGCGCGCCCCTGCAGTTCGTCGCAGCGGCACGCAGCCCGGCGTTGCACTCCGATACATTCGCGCCCATCTTTTCCAGCTCGATGCACCCGCCTTGAACACCCGCCCCACCTCATCGCGCCCGGCGCGCCCCTGGCACGCCCTGTGGCGCTGGCGCTTGGTCATTGCCGCCTTCCTCATGGCCATCGGCTACGGCGCCTGGCGCCAGGTCGTCCCGCCCCCGGCCCCGAAGCCCCCGCCCTCGGGCATCGTCAGCCGGGCCGATGTGCAGCAGGTGGTGCAGGCCGCGGGCATCCTGCAGGCGCAGACCCGCGTGGACGTGGGCGCGCAGGTCAGCGGGCAGATCAAGGCGCTGCACGTGCAGCTGGGCCAGCGCGTGCGCAAGGGCGATCTGCTGGTGAGCCTGGACCCCGAGCTCGCGCAGGCCGACGTCACCCAGGCCGAGGCGGCGCTCGCCCAGCAGCGTGCGCTGCTGGAATCGCGCCAGGTGGACATCACCGCGGCCCGGCGCGAGGTGGAGCGCCAGAAGCGGCTCGCCGCGGCCGGGGCGGCGGCCGCGCAGGAACTGGAGCGCACCACCGACGAGCTTGCCAAGCTCGAGGCCGATGCGAAGGGCCAGAACGCGACGCTGCAGCGGCTGCAGGCCGAGCTCACGCGCACGCAGCTGCGCCTGGGCTATACGCGCATCACGGCACCCATGGATGGCGTCGTCGTGAGCCTGCCGGTGCAGGTGGGGCAGACGGTGATCGCGATCCAGATCACGCCCGTCATGCTGACGCTGGCCGACCTGGACACCATCACGGTGCGCACGCGCGTGCCCGAGGCCGACATCCAGTCGATCCGCACGGGCCAGGTGGCCCGCTTCAGCACGCTGTCGGGCGAGGCGCGGCGCTACGAGGGCAAGGTACGGGTCATCCAGCCGATCCCCGAGCGTGCGGGCAACGCCGTCTTCTACAACGTGCTCTTCGAGGTGGAAAACCGCGACCGGCGGCTCTACTCGGACATGACGGTGCAGGTGGACATCGAGACTGGCCGGGTGCGCGACGTGCCCACGGTGCCGATGGTGGCGCTGGGTGAGCGCGGCTCGGACGGGCGCTACCGCGTGATCGTGCTCGATGACCAGGGCCGGCGCAGCGTGCGCCAGGTGCGCACCGGGCTGCAGGACGGCACGCGGGTGGAGGTGCTCGAGGGCCTGAAGCCGGGCGAGAAGGTGCTGCTGGCGCCGCCCTCGGCCGCCGACGCGGCCAGTGCCGCTGCCTCCGCAGCCTCGGCCGGAGGGGCTGCCTCCGCAGCCTCGGCCCCGGCCTCGGGAGCACGCTAGGTGGCGCTGATCAAGCTGCAAGGCGTCGAGCGCTGCTACCAGCTCGGCGACAACGAGGTGCGGGCGCTGGACGGCGTGAGCCTGTCCATCGAGGCCGGCGAGTACGTGGCCATCATGGGCCAGTCGGGTTCGGGCAAGAGCACGCTGATGAACGTGCTGGGCTGCCTGGACAACCCCACGGCCGGCCGCTTCCTCATCGACGGCCGGGACGTGGGCACGCTCGGTCCCGACGAACTGGCGGCGCTGCGGCGCGAGCGCTTCGGCTTCATCTTTCAGCGCTACCACCTGCTGCCGCACCTGGATGCGCGCGACAACGCGGCGCTGCCTGCCGTCTACGCCGGCGAGTCGGTGGGGCGCCGCGGCGCGCGCGCCCAGGCGCTGCTGGCGCGCCTGGGCCTTGCGGAGCGTCTGCACCACAAGCCCCACGAGCTCTCAGGCGGCCAGCAGCAGCGCGTGTCGATCGCGCGCGCGCTGATGAACGGGGGCCAGATCATCCTGGCCGACGAGCCCACCGGCGCGCTGGATTCCCGCAGCGGCGAGGAGATGCTCACGGTGCTGCGCGAGCTGAACGCGGCCGGGCACACCATCATCCTGGTCACGCACGACGCGCACGTGGCGGCCCAGGCGCGGCGCCTGGTGGAGCTCAAGGATGGCCGCATCGTGCGCGACGAGGTGACGCAACCTGCGGTCGCTGCAAAGGCCGTGCAGCCCGATGCCGTGGCGCCCATGCGCGACGCCCCCTGGCTGCTGCGCATGGCGGTGCAGTGGCGCGAGGCGCTGGCCACGGCGTGGCTGTCGCTGCGCGGCAACCGCCTGCGCACGGCGCTGTCGATGCTGGGCATCAGCATCGGCATCGCCTCGGTGGTGAGCATCGTGGCCCTCACGAGCTCGGCACGCAACCTCTTCGAGGGCGAGTTCGTGGGCTTGATGTCCGGCCGGCTGTGGGTGTGGCGCGACACCGCCAAGCTGCCGCCCGGCACGCCGAGCTCGCCTTTCCGGCCGGCCGAGATCGAGTCGCTGCGCGCCCTGCCCGGGATCGCGGCGATACAGGTCGAGCGCCGGGTGCAGCTCGTCGTGCGCCACCGCAACCGCGACGCCTCGATGCAAGCCTCCGCCGCCAACGCCGACACGCTGCGCGACCGCCAGCGCAAGATCGCCGAGGGCCGCTTCTTCACGCCCTACGAGATGGCTGCAGGCGCGCAGGTGGCGCTGATCGACAAGCAGGCGCTGGAGAGCGTGTTCAAGAAGGGCGAGTCGCCGGTGGGGCAGACCGTGTTGCTGAGCCTGCAGGGCACAGGCGACTTCGGGGGCGGCACCGCTGCCGCCACGCCCCTGCCCTTCCTGATCGTCGGCGTCACCGACAGCAGCAGCCAGCTCGGCTTCGACTTCGGCAGCGGGCGCCTGCTCGTGCCGGAGCAGACGCTGGCGCGCAAGCTCGACGTGCGCAGCACCGTGGAGAGCTTCTCCGTGCTGATGGACTTCAAGCTGCCTCCCGAGGAGGTGGAGCGCCAGATCAAGCACCGGCTCGTGGGGCTGCGCGGGCAGCAGGACTTCAGCTTCTGGAGCGGCAACGAGGAGTTCGAGAAGCTGCAGCGCTTCAACAGCGGCTTTGCCGCGCTGCTGGCCGGCGTGGGCGCGATCGCGCTGCTCGTAGGAGGCGTCGGGGTGATGAACATCATGCTCGTGACGGTGTCGGAGCGCACGCGCGAGATCGGCATCCGCATGGCCGTGGGCGCCCGCCAGGGCGACATCCGGCTGCAGTTCCTGATCGAGGCCGTGGTGCTGTGCTGCCTGGGCGGACTCACCGGCGTGGCCTTCAGCTGGCTCGCCGCACAGGGGCTCAACGCCGTGCAGCAGACGCTGCAGGTGCAAGTCAGCGCCGCCGCACTCGTGCTGGCCTTCATCGTCTCGAGCGCGGTGGGATTGATCTTCGGCACGCTGCCGGCACGCCGCGCCGCGGCGCTGAGCCCGGTGGATGCGCTGGCGCGGGAGTGAAGGCGATGCGAACCCACGATCTCTCGACGAGCCCGGCGCGGGCGCTTGCGGCGGCCACCCTGCTCGCGCTGCTGACGGGCTGCGCCGTGCCCCCGGTGCAGCGTCCGGCCGAGCCGACCGACCTGCCCCTTCAGTGGAGCCTGGGCGCCGCTGCCGGGGCGCCCGGCTGGTCAGGTGCGCTCGACCCTGCGTTGGCGGCGCTGCAGGAGCAGGCCCTGCAGGCCAACCGCGATATCCGGCTGGCGATGCTGCGCTGGCGCATCGCGCAGCAGCAGCTGCGTGCAGGCGAGCTGGCGCGGGCACCGCAGCCGAGCGTGGGCCTGAATGCGTCGTCGAGCCTGGCCACCGCCTCACCGCTGCCGGACTGGCGCAGCCAGTTCGGCGCCTCGGCTTCCCTGGCCTACGAAGTCGACCTGTGGGGCCGGCTCGCCGCGGGCGTGGCCGCCTCGCAGGCGCAGGCGCAGGCCTCGCGGCGCGACATCGAGGTGGCGCGGCTGCTCATCCGCAGCCAGGTGGCCGAAGCTTGGTGGCAGCTCGGCGCGAACCAGCAGCAGCGCGCGCTCGTGGGGCCGCAGCGCGAGGCGGCACAGGCCGTGCTCGAGGCCACGCGGGCGCGGGTGCGCGAGGGGCGCCTGGCACCCATCGAGATCGACCGGGCCGCGAACACCCTGCAGCAGCAGGAGCTGCGGCTCGCGCAGCTCGCCGCTGACGATGCGCAGGCGCTTCAGACGCTGGCCCTGCTGCTCGATCAGCCCGCGCTGCGCCTGGCCAGCGCCCCCGCGCTTCCCGAGGGCGCCCCGCCACTGCCGCCGCTGGCGGATCCCGCACGCGTGCTGGAACGTCGGCCCGACGTGCAGCGCGCACGGCTGGCCGTCGATGCCGCGCTCGCGCGGCTTCAGGTGAGCGAGGCCTCGCGCTATCCCGGCCTGAGCTTCAGCACCGGCGTCTCCACGGGCGGCAGCGTGGCGCTTGACTGGCTGCGCAACCCGGTGGCCAGCCTGGCGGGCAACCTGGTGGTGCCGCTCGTGGACTGGCAACGGCTGGACCTGCAGCGCGACACGGCCCGCACCGAGCTCGAGGTGGCGGCGCTGCAATTGCGCGACACCGTGCAGCGGGCACTGGCCGAAGTGGAGCGGCTGCTCACCGAGCGCACCCGCCTGGAGCAGGCCTGGCTCGCCCAGCAGGCGCGGCTGCGCGAGGCGCAGCTGGCCGAGCAGCAGGCGCAGGCTCGCGTGCAGGCCGGTGCCCTGGCGCCGGCCGACGGCCTGCAGGCCCGGGGCGCGCGCCTGGCTGCCGAGCAGGATTCGATCGGCCTGCGGCTGCAGCAGTGGCTGAACCATGCGGCGTTGCACCGCGCGCTGGCAAGCGAGTAAGGGTGGTGCTGGCAAGAGGTCGAAGACGCAGACGGCCAGGCTGGGGTGGGGAGGAGCAGAGGCGGTGAAGCCCGGCCCGGCAAGTTCGGGCGGCGTGCAGGCCGTTACCATCTGCGCCCCTTCGCCCTGACCCGCCCATGACCCACACGCAAGCCCTTCTGCTCATGATCGTGGGTACCGCCATGTGGAGCATCGGCGGGGTGGTCAGCCGCTTCTTCGAGTCGGCCGAAGGCTTCGAGGTCACGTTCTGGCGCAGCGTGTTTGCTGCCCTCACGGTCGCGGTGTGGCTGGCGGCACGCCGGGGCCGCCAAGCCTTTGCCGAAATCGCGCGTGCACCAGGCATCGTGTGGCTCAGCGGTGCCATGTGGGCGGTGATGTTCACCTGCTTCATGCTGGCGCTGTCGCTGACGCAGGTGGCCAACGTGCTGATCACCCAGAGCCTGGCGCCCGTGGTCACGGCGCTGCTGGCCGGGGTCATCCTGGGCCAGCGCGTGCGTGCGCGCACCTGGTTCGCGATCAGCGTGGCCTCGCTGGGCATCTGCGCGATGTACATCTTCGACGTCTCGGGGCTCGACGCGCGGCACGCGCTGGGCGTGCTCGTGGCCCTGGGCATCCCCCTGGCCGCCGGCCTCAACTGGGTGCTGGTGCAGCGTGCCGGGCGCGGCCCGGACCTGTCGATGGCCGTGCTCATCGGCAGCATCATCTCGGCCCTGTGCACGCTGCCGCTGGCCTGGCCGCTGGGCGTGAGCGCGCACGACCTGCTGCTGCTGGCCGTGCTGGGGGTGTTCCAGCTCGGGATCCCGTGCGTGCTGGTGATGCACGCGGCGCGTGGCCTCAACGCCACCGAGACCTCCTTGCTCGCGCTGCTGGAGATCGTCTTCGGCATCGCCTGGACCTGGGCCTTTGGCGGGGAGCGCCCAGGCGTGGCGACCGTGGTGGGCGGCAGCGCCGTGCTGGGGGCGCTCGTGTACCACGAGCTGGCGGGGCGGCGTCGCTGAACCGGGGAGCTGGTGGCGCGCAGCGCCTACAACCGGCTGAAGTACTCCCGCCGCGCAAAGTCGTCACGGTCCTCGGCCTGCTCGAAGCGCTGCGCCTCCTGGCGCTTGATCTGCAGGTACCAGGCCAGGAAGGCCTCGCCGAGGTGCTCGCGTAGCCAGGCGTCGGCCGCCAGCGCCTCGAGCGCAACCGGCAGGCTGGCGGGAATGCGCTCGGCTCCCGGGTGATAGGGATCCTCGGTGGCACGTGGCGCACGCAGGCCGCGCTGCAAGCCATCGAGCCCGGCCTCGATCTGCGAGGCCATGTACAGGTGCGGGCTTGCCGCCGGCTCGCCCAGGCGGTTCTCGATGCGCGTGCCCGCGTCCCCGGGCTGCCCGACCACGCGCAGCATCGCGCCGCGGTTGTCCCGCCCCCACAGCACCGACTGCGGCGCCAGCGCATTCGGCCGAAAGCGCGCGTAGCCGTTGGCCGTGGGCGTGAACAGTGCCGCCATGCCTGGCGCATGCGCGAGCAGCCCCGCGAGGTAATGTTCGCCCACGTCGGAGAGCACATGGGCTGCGTCCCGCTCGTCGCAGCCCGCCGCAGGTTCGGCGCGCACGAAGGCGTTGGCGCCGGTGGCCAGCTCCACCAGCGACTGGTGCAAATGCCAGCCGCTGGACATCACGTTCGGAAAGGGCGGCCGGCACATGAACGTGGCGTGGTACCCCGCGCGGCGCAGCGCCATGCGCACGGCGCGGCGAACCAGGGCCATCTGGTCGGCTGCCTGCAGCGCATCGGTGGCGTCGAAGACGGCCTCGACCTGGCTCGGGCCCATCTCCGCCTCGAGCGACTGCAAGGGCATCCCGAGCGCGAGCGCCGTCTCGCGCACGATGGCCAGCGCCGGCTCGGCCCGGTCGAGCCAGGCCTCGTTGAGCAGGCTCCAGCCCGGGTGCAGCATCTCCACTTCGGGAGGCTCGCCCGGCCAGGGGGCACGCAGCGGGTCGCCCTCGGCGGCGGTGGACGTGATGCGGTAGATGTGGAACTCCACCTCCAGGCCACAGCGCAGCCCGAAGCCGGCCTGTGCAAGCCTGGCCAGGGAGCCCTGCAGCACGCGGCGCGCATCCCACTGCACCGGCGAGCCATCAGGCAGCCAAGGGTCGGCGCGCAGCCAGCCCGTGCCGGGCAGCCACGGCAGCACCTGCAAGCTCGCCGGATCGGGCAGCAGCACGAGGTTGCTGGCCTGCCCGAAGCCGGGCAGCGCCGCGGTGCCCCCGGGCTCGAACACCTTGAAGGCCGTGCGGTCGGAGGTGTCCTTGAGCATCAGCGTGCTCACCATGCCCACGCCCTCCGCCAGCGCACGGCGCAGGGCCGGCGGCGTCAGCGCCTTGGCGCGCATCAGGCCGTGCACGTCGCACCAGGCCACGCGCACCGTGTGCAGGCCGGCCTCGGCGACACGCCGCAGCACCTGCTCGACGGCTGCCTCGCGCGCCGCGTCGTGCACGCCGCAGCGCTGGGCAAAGGTCGTCATGCCTGTACCTTCTCGGGGTGGCTCGCCGCAGCCTGGCTCTTCCAGGGCGTGGCGGCCTGCCGAGCGTGAGCCTGCTCCTGCCACCAGGTGCCCCAGGTGCCCGCCGGCGCGATCCCGTCCACCGAGTCGGGCCCGCCCACCTGCTCGGGAGCCAGCGCGGGGTCGGCGCCGAAGGGGGCGGTGCCGCCCGCCTCCACCGCGTCGATGGCCGACAGCAGCTGGCGCCGGTTGGCCATGATCACCTTGTCGGTGGTGCCCAGGTGCTCGCGCGTGCGGTCCTGGATCGGGCCCATGCTCTCCACGGCCCACTGGTCGTGGATGTTGATGTCGTCCTCGCCCATGCCGAGGAAGGTGCGCGTGCGCTGCTCCTGCGCATCGAAGCCCCAGTCGTTGTGGCGCCCCTTCTTCGGGATGTAGAGGGGCGGCGGGATGTGCGGGGCGCGCTGCTCGCGCATCGCGGGCTTGTCCACGGGCGTGCCGTAGCTCGTGAAGAAGGCGTACCAGTAGGTGTGCGTGTCGTCGATCGGCACGTGCCACTGCGTGATGGTGAGTGTGGGCGACAGCGGGATGCAGAAGGCCTGCGGGAAGATCTCGTGCGTCACGCGCACATGGGTGAGGTCTTCGGTCATGCGCCGCAGCGTGGTGATGCGAAAGCCCCAGGGCGCGGCCTCGAAGGAGATGTCGGGCCGGTGGAACTCGCGCATGATCCGGGACATCGGCCAGCGCTCCCCTCCCACCTCCCCGAGAGAAGCGCTGCGGAACTGCCGGCCTGCGGCGTTGTCGCCCACGGCCTCCAGCGAGGCGTCCTCGAGGAAGCGGTGCAGGAACGAGGTGTGGCACGGGTCGATCCCCACCTCGAAGGCCTGCAGCCAGTTGCAGTGCCACATGCCCTTGTAGGCAAAGGTGTGGGAAGACGGCGCGGCAAAGCAGTCGTAGTCTGGGAAGGGCGGCTCGCGCCCGGGCTCGCCCAGCCACGCAAAGAGCACCCCGCTGCGCTCCACGAGCGGGTAGCTGCGCTGCTGCACGCGCTCGCACAAGCGGCTGCCCAGCGGCTCGGCGGGCGTCTCCAGGCAGCGCCCGGCGGCATCGAACTTCCAGCCGTGGAAGGGGCAGCGCAGCCCGTCGCCCTCGTGGCGACCGAAGGCGAGGTCGGCCCCGCGGTGCGGGCAGTCGCGGTCGAGCAGGCCCCAGCGGCCGCCAGATTCGCGAAAGAGCACCAGGTCCTGCCCCATCACGCGCACGGCCTTGACCGGGCGCTCGGCCATCTTCGGATCGATGGCGGGATCGAACTCGTCGACCAGAGCCACCGGCTGCCAGTAGCGGCGCAGCAGCGCGCCGCAGGGCGTGCCGGGGCCGGTGCGGGTCAGGCGTTCGTTCTGTTGGGCGTTCATCGTGTGCCTCCGGTGCGCATCAGGGGAGAGGGCGCGAGCCAGACCCTAAGGTATACCGGATCATGACGCCCGCGAACTCGGGGGGCGCCAGGGCGCCCGGCGGGCGCGCCGTTCGAGGGTGCTCCCGGTGGCCGCGGGCCGGGCATTCGGGGAAAATCCCGACGCCAGCCGCACAGACCATGTCCGTCTCCGCCCACCGATCCGACCCCCCCGCGGCCGACCCGGCCCGGATGCATCCTGAGCTGCGCAGCCGCCTGCGTGCGGCCGTGCAGGAGGCTTTCTCGCGCGAGGACTTCCACAACGTCGACATGCGCGGTATCGCCGCGCGCAGCGGCATGAGCTTCTCGACGATCTACAAGTACTTCGGCGACAAGGAGCACCTGCTGTTCGAGTTCATCAGCGAGTGGCTGGCCGAGCTGCGCGAGCGCATCGTCGACGGCATGCAGGGGCTGGAGTCACCGCGCGAGAAGCTGCGCCGCTTTCTGTGGGTGAACCTGCAGTTCTTCGAGGACAACCCGGGCGTCGGGCGGGTGATGTTCATGTCGGTGCCGCTGCAGACCTGGATGCGCGACCCGACCTTCCGTCAGGCGGAGTTCTTCGAGCCCATCATCGCGCTCGTGCGCGACGCGCAGCAGGCACGCCAGATCGACCCCGAGCTGCAGCCGCACCAGGTGATCGACTTCTTCATGGGCACGATCCAGCACTCCATCGTGATGTGGGAGTACCGCAACCGGCGCTACCGGCTCACCGGGCAGTTCGAGCCGATGTTCCGCGTGCTGTGGGGCGGGATCAGGGCAGCTTGAGGCTTGCGCGGTCCTTGAGCATCAGGAACTTGCCCGTGAGCTCGAAGACCTGCTGATCGTCCTGGTTGAACTGCTGCGCGCGGATCGTCAGCACGCCCACGTCGGGCTTGGAGGTGTCGGTCTTGCCGGTCACGGTGATCACGCAGTGGATCGTGTCGCCGTGGAACAGCGGGTGCGTGAACTTCAGCGTCGAGAGCTCCAGCGCAGCGAGCGTGAAGGGGCCGAGGATGTCTTCCATCATCCCGGCGGTGAAGGACGCGGTGAGCAGCCCCGGCACCACGCGGCGCCCGTACTTGCCGTGCACGCGGCTGTACTCGGCATCGACGAACAGCGGCGCCTTCAGGCCCGCCAGGCCCGTGAAGAGCACGCAGTCGGCTTCGGTCACGGTGCGCCCGGGAGAGTGGAACTCCTCGCCCAGCGCCATCTCGTTGAGGGCCTTGAAACGGTCGTATCGGTTTCCCATCTGAGTCTCCGTATGGGGCTGGCGTCAGTCGAGCTTGGCGCCGCTCAGGCGCACCATCTCCGTCCAGCGCCGCAACTGCTCCGGGCCGGACTTCAGGTACTCCTCCAGCGGGATCGGCTCCTTGTCGAGCCCCCGCTGCGCCAGGAAGCGTGCGTACTCCGGGGTGGCGGTGATGCGCGTGATCGAGGCGCGCAGCCGCGCCACCGCCGCCTCGGGCGTGCCCGGGCGGACGATGATGGCCTGCTTGGAGGTGATCTCCGCGCCGCTCACGCCCGACTCGGCCAGCGTGGGCACGTCGGGCAGCAGCGGCGAGCGCGCGGTGCCAGTCACGGCCAGCGCCTTGAGCTTGCCCGCCTGCACGAGCGGAGCCGCCGTGGGGATGGCCGTCATGGCGATGTTCACCTGCCCGCCCGCGGTGTCGGCGATTGCCTGCGCACCCCCCTTGTAGGGGATGTGGCGCAGGCGGATGCCCGCGCGCGCGGCGAAGAGCTCGGGGCCCAGGTGCGTGGAGCTGCCCACGCTCGCCGAGCCGTAGGTGACCTCCTCGGGGCGGGTCTTGGCGTAGTCGACCAGCTCGCGCACCGTGCGCGGCGCGAAGTTCGGCGCACCCACGAGGATGAACTGCGTCTCGTTGACGGGCGCGACGATGTGCCAGTCACGCACCGGGTCGTAGGGCACGTTACGGTACAGCGCCGGGTTGGCGTACAGGCCCGAGGCCGTGAGCAGCAGCGTCTGCCCGTCGGCCGGCATCGACATCAGCTGCTGCACGGCCAGGATGCCGTTGGCGCCGGTCTTGTTCTCCACCACCACGCTCGTGCCGAGCTCGCGCGCCATCTCCTCGGCCAGGAAGCGGGCCGTGAAGTCGGAGGCGGTGGCCGTGGAGGTGGGCACGATGATGCGGATCGGGCCCTTGGGGAAGTCCTGGGCGGCGGCCGGCTCGGGCAAGCCGGCCAGCAAGGCGCAGGCCAGCGCCGCGCCGGCTGCACCACGGAACAGGAAGTGTCGACGGTCGGGCATCACGAGGGTCTCCTTGGCTGCGTGGGAAGGAAGTGGCTTCGGCGGGACGGGATCAGCGCGCGCTCAGGCGCGTGCCCGCATCCAGGTCGAGCGTGGTGGCGTTGAGGTAGGCGTTCTCGACGATCACCTGCACGAGCGAGGCGAATTCGTCGGGTTGCCCGAGGCGCCGGGGAAAGAGCACCATGCGGTCGACGATCGACTGCGTCACCTGCGCCGGCAATCCGGCGACCATGCCGGTGTCGAACAGGCCCGGGGCGATCGTGACGACGCGGATGCCGTGCTCGGCCAGGTCGCGCGCAACGGGCAGCGTCAGGCCGATCACCCCGGCCTTGCTCGCGCTGTAGGCCGCCTGGCCCACCTGGCCCTGCCAGGCCGCACCCGAGGAGGTGTTGACGATGACGCCACGCTCGCCCCCTTCGTCGAGGGCCTGTCGTGCCATGGCGGCGGCGGCCAGGCGGATGACGTTGAAGGTGCCCGTGAGGTTGATCGCGATCACCTTCTCCCAGGTCTCGAGCGCGAAGGGCTGCCCCTTGGAGGACACCGTCTTGGCCGCATCGGCCACGCCCGCGCAGTTCACGGCGATGTGCAGCGCGCCGAAGTGCGCCAGTGCCTCATCCACGGCCTGGCCCACCTGCGCGGCATCGGCCACCGAGGCCTCCCGCACGAGCAGCCGGTCGGCGGGCACGTGCTCGCGCAGCGTCTCGAGCGACTGCGCCCGCACGTCCACCGCCACCACGCTCGCGCCGCGTGCGGCCAGGCGCAACGCCGTGGCACGCCCGAGCCCGGAGCCGGCTCCGGTGACGAGTGCGACCTTTCCCGAAACTTCCATGTTCCTGCCTCTCTGGCCGTGTATCGGCTCGTGTCAGTGGATCGCGGCGCGCTCGAAGATCTGCACCGCCGCAACGGCCTCCTCGATGCCGATCAGGCCGCCCCCGTTTTCCTGGATCGCCAGGCGCGCACCCTCGACCTGCCGGGCTCCGGCCTCGCCACGCAACTGCATGACGAGCTCGTGCACCTGGCCCAGGCCGGTGGCGCCGATCGGATGGCCCTTGGATTCGAGCCCGCCCGAGGGGTTGACCGGCAGCCGCCCGCCGATGGAGAGCTCACCGCGCTCGACGGCCGGGCCGGACTGCCCCAGCGGCACCAGGCCGAGCGCCTCGACGTTGAGGAGTTCGCCCATCGCGGTGGCGTCGTGCACCTCGGCGAGGTGCATGTCCTGCGGGCCCAGCCCTGCCTGCTCGTAGGCGCGCCGCGCCGCGTGGGCCGCGATCGAGCGCTGCGGCTCGTCGGCCGTGCGCGCCTCACCCACCTGCACCACGCTGGCACGCACCCGCACCGCACGCCGCGCGTCACCGGCCAGGCGTTGCAGCCCCGCGTCCGTGCACAGCAAGGCGGCGGCCGCGCCATCGCTCACCGGCGCGCACATCGGCAGCGTCAGCGGGTAGGCGATCGGGGGTGCGGCCAGCACCTCCTCGACGGTGTAGGCCTGGCGGTACTGCGACAGCGGGTTGTGCACGCTGTGGGTGTGGTTCTTGGCGGCCACCGCGGCGATCTGGCGCTGGGTGGTGCCGTGGCGGCGCATGTGGTCGCGGCAGAAGGCCGCGTACACGTCCATGAAGACGCTGTAGGGCTTGGTGGACATCGTGCCCGGCGGCGGCTCGATGCCGTGCCCGAGCTCGATCAGCCGCGCCTGGTTGGCCTGCGCCGTCTGCACATCCCAGCCGGCTTCGAAGACGGCAAAGGCACGGGCCTTGTCGGGCACCACCATCTTGTCGGCCCCCACTGCCAGCGCGATGTCGCAGGCCCCCGCCTGCAGCGCCTGCCACGCCAGGTGGAAGGCCGAACTGCCGCTGGCGCAGGCGTTTTCCACCGTGAACACCGGGATGCGCTGCAGCCCGAGCCGGCGCATCGCGATCGGGCCGGGCACACAGATCTGGCCATGCAGCCAGCCGTGCGTGACGGTGCCGTAGGCCGCCCACTGAACCTGCTCCAGGGCGGCGCCGGCGTCGAGCAGCGCACGCTGCACCGCCTGCTCGATGAGCGCGTAGACGTCACTGTCCGGGTGACGGCCAAAAGCCGTCATCCCCACACCCGCCACATGCACCGTGCGCATCGTCGGCTCCTCGTGCTGCGGCGCGCCTCAGCGCCCGATGAATCGCGGCTCGCGCCGCTCGTTGAAGGCGCTCAGGCCCTCGGCCATGTCATGCGAGCGCAGGTGCTCTCGCATCATCGCCTGCTCGTGCAGCAGGGCGTCCTCCCGAGACTTGTCGGCCGCATGCCGGGCCACCGCCTTCATGCGGCGCAGGCCAGCCGGGCTGCGCCGTGCCAGCTCCTGCGCCAGTTCGAGCGCGGCCGCCTGCAGCTGTTCGCCTGGGTGCAGCTCACACACGAAGCCCAGCGCGTGCAGCCGCTCCGCCGTGAGCGTGCGCCCGCTGAGCAGCAGGTACATCGCCGTGGGCAGGGGCAGCAGCCGGGGCAGCACCGAAGCCCCCCCGCCGCCGGGGAAGACGCCGTAGTTGGCGTGGCCGTCGCCGATGCGCGCGCCCTGCGCCGCCACGATGATGTCGGCGCACATCGCGAGCTCCAGGCCCCCGGCCATCGTCAGCCCGTTGAGGGCGGCCACCACCGGCTTGGGAAAGTCGCGCAGCTGCGCGAAGGCACGGCTGGCCCGGTCCAGGAAATCGGGTTCGCCCGGCGCCACCTGCTGCGCGGCGTCGAAGGCCTTGAGGTCTGCGCCGGCACAGAATGCCCGCCCGGCCCCGGTGAGCACCAGCACACGCACGGCGTCGTCGCCGGCCGCCTGCTCGCAGGCCTCGTGCAGGCGCTGCAGCATGACGGTGGTGAGCGCATTGAGCGCGGCCGGCCGGTTCAGCGTGAGGCGCCGGACCGGGCCGATATCCTCGACCAGCAGCTCCTGCGGCGCGGGGGTGTCGTCGGCCATCGCGCTTACTCCGGCTTGAGCCCGATGGTGTCGACCACCTTCTGCCAGCGCCGCAGCTCCTCCTGGACGCTGGCCGCGTAGGCCCGGGGCGCCACCGCCTCCGGCTCCAGGCCCTGGCTGTCGAGGAAGCGCTGGTAGTCGGGCGTGGCGATGATCCGGGAGACCGCGGCGATGATCCTCTCCGCGATGGCGTCGGGCAGGCCGGCCGGCGCGGCCAGGTAGGTCTTGGAGGTCACCTCGAAGCCCTCGAAGCCGCTCTCGGCCATCGTGGGCACCTGCGGCAAGGCCTTGGAGCGGCGCGCGCCCGTGACGGCCAGCGCCTTGAGCCGCCCGGAGGCCACCTGGGGGGCCACGGTGGCGATGGCCGGCACGCTGAACTGGATCTGGCCGCTGATGGTGTCGGTCACGAGCGGGCCGCTGCCCTTGTAGGGCACGCTCACCACGTCCAGCCCCGCCATCTTGGCCATCAGCGCCGGCGCGATGTAGGTCACGCTCCCGCCGCCGGCCGAGCCGAAGCTGAGCTTGCCCGGGCGCGCCTTGGCGTAGGCGACGAGTTCGCCCACCGTGTTCACGGGCAGGTTCGAGGGCACGACGAGCGCCAGCAGCGCGTCGTTGATGCCCATGAGCACGCGGAAGTCCTTCACGGCATCGAAGGGCACCGACTTGCTCAGCAGCTTGGTCAGGTAGACGGCCGAGCCACCCATGAAGAGCGTGTAGCCGTCGGGCGCGGCCTTGGCGGCGGCGTCGGTGCCGATCGTCACGCCCGCACCGGGCTTGTTGTCGACGATGACCTGGATCTTCCACTCCTGCGACAGGCGCTCGGCGATCCAGCGCGTCGTCACGTCGGTGCCGGCACCGGGAGACTGGGGCACGATGATGCGCACCGGCCGGTTGGGGTAGTCCTGTGCGTGCGCAGCCGGGCTCAGCAGGCCCAGCGCGAGCACGCCGGCGAAGGACGTCGCGAGCCAGGCCGCCGCGCGGCGACGACGGTGGAGTCGGGTGGGATGGGTGCGCATGGGTCTCCTCCTCGTGTCGGGCATCAGCCCGGGGCGGCCAGCACGACGCGGCCGGCCAGCAACGTATCGATCTGGGCGCTGTCCAGGGCGAGTTCCTCGGACAGCACCTGGCGCGAGTGCTCGCCGATGGACGGCGGCGCGCTCCAGCGCACGGCGGGCCCGTCCACGTGCATCGGCGCGCGCACCATCGGCACCTCGCGGTCCCCGATCGCCAGCGTGGACAGCAGCTTGTTGTGTCGCACCTGCGGGTCGGCCACGAGAGCGGCGTAGTCCTGCACCGGCGCGCACAGCACGCCCGTTCGAGCCAGCAGATCGAGCAGCTCGGCCACCCGGTGCGTGCGCGTGGCGGCCGCGAAGGCTTCGTGCAGTGCCGGTCGGTTGCTCTGGCGCGCCGGGCTGGTGGCAAAGCGCGGGTCTGCGTACAGCGCCTGCAGCCCCATGGCTTCGCAAAAGGGCTTCCAGTAGTGGTCCAGAACCGTGTAGGCGATCTGCCCGTCCGCCGCGTCGAACACGCCCGATGCCGCGATCAGCGGGTGGCGGTTGCCGCGCCGCTGCGGGGGCTGGCCCGTCATGAGGTACTCCGACAGGATCGAGGCCTGGAAGCCCACGATCGAATCCAGCAGCGACGTGCCCACCACGCCCCCGCAGCCGGTGTCGTGGCGGCGCACGAGGGCAAGCAGCACGCTGGCGAAGGCGTTGGTGCCCGCCAGCATGTCCGACACGATGTTGGGCACGCGCAGAGGCTGCCCGCCCGGCTCGCCGATCAGGCTCATCAGGCCGCCGTAGGCCTGCATCACCGAGTCGCTGGCGGGCCGGCCGATGTTGGGCCCGGTCTGTCCGTAGCCCGAGATCGCGCAGTACACGAGCCGAGAGGCGTGCGGGCACAGATCCTCGGCACCCAGGCCGAGCTTGTGCATCACGCCCGGCCGGAAGGCCTCCACGAGGATGTCGGCGCCCAGCGCCAGCCGGCGCGCGATGTCCACCGCCTCGGGCCGCGTCAGGTCCAGGCACAGGCCGCGCTTGCTGCGGTTGAAGGCTGCGAACGTGGCGCTCATGCCCAGCGCCTCGTCGCGCACGCCCATCTCGCGCGCCCAGTCCCCGCGCGGCGGCTCGACCTTGATCACCGATGCGCCGAAATCCGCCAGCAGCTGCGCGCAGTACGGCCCGGCCCCGCCCTGGCTGAAGTCGATCACCTTCAGGCCGTGCAGAGGGGCTTGCATCGTGGGGGCTTCCTCAGGCGAGCCAGGTCGGGGCGTCAGCTCCGAGCGCGGGCGGGTTGTGCCGCACATGGGTGGCCGGACGGCCGTCCCAGACGACGGGGTGCGTCATGTGGCGCTGGCCCTGGTGCGTCTGCACGAGCCCGCGCGAGACGGCCTGCGGCGTGGCCATTGCCTCGCCCAGCGGCAGCACCCGCTGCACAGGCACGTCGTGCGCGCCGAGCCGGCGCACCCAGCTCTCGGCGGTGTCGCGAAGGAAGAGCTCGCCCAGCAGCGCCGAGAGCTCGTCGCCGTGCTCGCGGCGCCCGGGCTCGGTGGCAAAGCGCGGATCGTTCAGCCGCGGCTCATCGGCGCTCGCAGCCTTGCACAGCCCGCGCCAGAAGTGCTCCTCCACCACCCCGAGCGCGATGCGACGCCCGTCGGCGCAGCGAAAGAGGTCGTTCGTGGGGAACAGGTGCATGCGATCCTCGTCGCGCAGGCCCTGGTTCAGCCCGCCTCGCACCGCGGCCCAGGCCGTGGCGCAATCGGCCAGCGCGATGTCCAGGTGCGCCCCCTGTCCCGTCAGGTCGCGCCGGCGCAGGGCGGCGACGATCGAGACGGCCGCATACAGGGACGCGCTCAGGTCGGCCACCGGCAGCCCCGGGCGCTGCGGTCCCAGGCGGCGCCAGGAGCCCGAGAAGGCCAGCGCTCCGCTGGCGGCCAGGTAGTTGAGGTCGTGGCCAGGGGCCTTGGCCAGCGGGCCTTGCTGGCCGTAGCCGGAGATCGAGCAGTAGACGACGCCGGGGCGCAGACGGGCCACCGCCTCGTAGCCCACCCCCAGGCGGTCGACCACCCCGGGCCGGAAACCCTCGACGAAGACGTCGCAG
This sequence comes from uncultured beta proteobacterium, assembly GCA_903834645.1. GTDB lineage: Bacteria > Pseudomonadota > Gammaproteobacteria > Burkholderiales > Burkholderiaceae_C > Rubrivivax. The sequence goes on along the minus strand of CAILKA010000265.1, from coordinate 395 downwards.
CCTTCGGCCAGGCGCAGGCAGGTGGCCAGGCCCTCGGGTTGCTTGAGGTCGATGACGAGGCTGCGCTTGTTGCGGTTGGCGGTGTGGAAGATGCCGGTCGGGGAGTGGCGCGTCATGTCGCCGGTGGGGGGCTCGACCTTGAGCACGTCTGCCCCGAGATCGGCCAGCACCTGCGTGCAGAACGGGCCCGGCAGGGTCTGGGAGAGGTCCAGCACCCGAACCCCGGCCAGCGGGTTGGCGCCGGAGGTCCCGGGTGTGTCGGGCGTGCGATGCGGATCGCGCGGATCGGACGGATCGGCGTGGGGCATCGCGTGCACCTCAGCCCTCGCGCGGGATGCGCGGCTTGCCCTGGCGCAGGCCCGCCCGGCGCATCGACCACAGCTGCGCCGCGCGCT
>CAILKA010000264.1 GCA_903834645.1 uncultured beta proteobacterium | reverse complement strand
GGCCTCGAGCAGATGGAGCCATGCGTGCCGGCTGAGCCCCGCCCAGATGACGACGGGTGTGACGAGTGGCGTGAACAGCGTGGCCACGTAGTAGGCGTAGTTGGACAACACCCACTCCCAGCCGGCCACCGGCTCGCCCGATACCTGGAAGCCCGGCGGGCGCACCGACTCCATGACGAAGCTGGGTTCTGCCCTCTGGATCACGACCAACCGCAGCCAGGCGATGGCAGCGACCTGCAGGAGCACGATGCCCGCCAGCAGCAGCGTGCCCCAGGCCAGCCGCCTCCACCACGGGCGGTGGCTCACGATCAACAGCGCCCACAGCAGGGGGAAGCTGATGAACCCTCTCAGAACGGGCACCCGGTCGATGAAGAAGATGGCGACGTGCGTGCCACCCGACTCGACAGTCCTCAAATTCGTGCGAACTTTCCAGCTTCCGTCGGGCTGTGCGATGACGGCGCTGACCCGTCCATCGAAGAGCAGGGGCAGGACCATGTCCGAGATCACCCGAGCGGCCTGAAACGCCCGCTCCGACAGGTCCAGCCACCACCATGCGCCACCGAGCAAGACCACGAGGAGCAAGGCTCGGCCCGTCCGGATCCAGCCATCGCTAGGGCTGCGCATGTTGCTTCTGTGGCCTCCTGCGGGATGGCAGCCAGCGAACCCACAGCAGGAAGACACCCAGGCCGGGGAACATGATGAGCGCATCCCACGCATAGAGATGGGCCCAGTCGAACCAGGCGGCCGAGTAGGGGCCGAGGATGTACAGGCTGATGATCCGCCCGAGGTTGAGTGACAGGAGCGCGAACGCACCCGCCACCAGGCCCGTCACGCGTTCCTGCCAACGGGCGGGAAAGGCCAGCATGGCTGCCGACAGGAAGATCACGGCCTCCAGGCCGGCACAGCGGCGTGCGATGGCGATCGCAAAGCCGTCCGCATGCCGGATCGTGATGCCCGTCACCTCAGCGGAGCCGCCGGCCATCCGCACGATCTTCCCGGTGAGCCAGGCGTAGCCTTCCGTGAGCGGCACCACCACGCTGGCGTCGATCCAGGGCAGCACTTCCAGGGCCAGGCCCAGGAGCGCCACGAGCGTGAACGTGATCAGGAAGCGCCCCGGAGATTGCGGACGCGCCGCTTCAGACCTTGGACTCATCGGTGCCGAAGGATGGCATCCCGCATCCATGCAAGGCCGCAGTCTGGTTGGCGCACGGGCCTCATGGGAGTCTTGCTGGCGGCAAGCGGGGCCGGGATATCAGCGGTCAGCCTGCCGTCGCCGCTGCGCGGTGGCTGTGATCCCCGGGCGCCTGCGGCCAGTCAGCCTTGTCGGCGGCGATGCAGGTGCACGCCCGCGCCGGCGATCAGCAGACCGAAGAGCATCAAGGCCCAACCGGACAGCGCCGGGACGGGCGTCGGGGCACCGGGGGCGACGCTGACTTGCAACGCGTTCTCCGTGTCGACTCCGGACGATGTCCAGGTCGTACCCGAGTCCGACGACCGCGAGAAGGCATTGAAGGCAAATCCCCCGGAGGCGCTTGGCTGCGAACCAGCGGTATTGCCCCACTTGATGCCGGAACCGTCGGAACGGATCACCAGTGCGTACTGGGTGTGGGCCGAGAGGTTGAACGCCCACGCAATCGGAAACGAGTAGCTCGCCTGCAACTGCTGGATGTCGACATTGAGCAGTCCGGTTGTCGCGAGTTGCGCGGTCGGGACGCTCGCCGACGACCCGAAGAGCGCGATTTCCACCTTCGCTTGCGAGGGCACATTGGCCTGGAAGAGGGGGTTGAGGCCCAGAACCACCCGATCGATGCTCGTGGTGGAGGCGCCAGTGGTGAAGACCAGGGCCTTCCAGGTGGTCGCGCTCACGGTCGATCCGCCGTTGGTGCTGACGGGCAGGTTCTCGATGACCACAGCCGCGTGCCCACCCAGAGGCAGCCCGCCAGCCAGGATGATCAGCACCGCAGCCAGGCGTGGCCGCAAACCAGGGCTTCGGGTTCGACAGACGCCGGCCAGAGTAGAGGCCATGTGGGGATTCCTGCCTGAGCCGAATGAGCGTGAAGGGCCGCGGGGTGTGCCGGCTCGGTGGCACGGCTCCGGCACGGCGCAGCCCGCCACCGTCGGGCCTAGGTTGCGTGCGGGTGCGCAGCGGGCAGGCGCCCGAGGCTCGCAGCCAGCTCCTTGCGATACCGGTTGAGCTCCTGCACGCTGACGAAGCTGCGCTCGAACAGCAGCGACAGGTTGTGCAGGATGCGCTCCACCACCTTGCCCTCCCAGGCGGCGTCGAACTGGATCTGCTTGTCGAGCCAGCGCT
>CAILKA010000263.1 GCA_903834645.1 uncultured beta proteobacterium | reverse complement strand
TCGGTCATGAGCGGAACCTCGCCCATGTAGACCTCCTGCTCCTTGATCTCCTTGACGACCTTCTGCGGATGCGACTCGCGGTCGTAGATGATCATCTGCAGCCGCGCGCGCACGGCCGCTGCGAAGGTCAGGCCGCGCTGCTGGCACTCGCGCACATCGAAGGCCGGCTTGGCCATGTTGAACTCGATGAACTTCATCTCCACGAACCCGTTGTGCGAGACGATCGGGAAGGCGGAGAGGAAGGCGGCCTGCAGCCCTTCGGGCTTGCGCTGCGCAGGCGGCACGTCCTTCTGCAGGAACGCGACGTAGGAGTCCTGCTGCATCGTGAGCAGGTAGGGGACGTTCAGGACGCTCTCGCGCTTGCCGAAGCTCTTGCGGATGCGCTTGCGCTCGGTGAAGCTGTAGGGGGTTGCGTTCGCCATGGATCACTCCGTGTCGGCCGGACGCGCCTGGCCGTGGCGCACCCGAGTAACCGGCGACTGGCTGCTCGGGCCTTGCGCCCGATAGCTTGGTGGCAGGCCACTACCTGCCGCTGGCGGACAACCCCGGCATTGCACCGGGGCCCGACCAAACCGGTTCTCTGCAGTCGGATCAGAGAACACTGCAAAGCCGCCGGCGCGAGGCCCGGGCTTTGCGCTGCTCTCCGCAGCGGCGGCCCGCCGAGGCGGGCCGCAAGGGGGTCGATTACTTGAGTTCGACCTTGGCGCCGGCTTCTTCCAGCTTCTTCTTGGCGGCCTCGGCGTCGGCCTTGGCAATGCCTTCCTTGACGGGCTTGGGTGCGCCGTCGACCAGGTCCTTGGCCTCCTTCAGACCCAGGCCCGTGAGCTCGCGCACGGCCTTGATGACCGACACCTTGTTGGCGCCGGCTTCCAGCAGCATCACGGTGAACTCGGTCTTCTCTTCGACCACGGGGGCAGCGGCGCCGCCGCCACCGGCAGCCGGGGCGGCCATGGACGCGGCGGACACGCCGAACTTCTCCTCGATGGCCTTCACCAGGTCATTGAGTTCCATCACGGACATGCTGTCCATCGCGGCCAGGAATGCGTCTTTGTCGAATGCCATTTGGGGTTCCTCGAAACTTGAATGTGTTGCGTTGTCGAATGCTCGTCAGGCGGCAGCCGGCTCGGCGGCCTGGCCCTCGCCCTTCTTCTCGGCCAGGGCAGCCAGCACGCCAGCCAGGCGCTGGATGGGTGACTTCAGCAGGCCAGCGACCTGCGAAATCAGCACCTCGCGCGAGGGGATCGCCGCCAGGGCCTTCACCCCGTTGGCGTCCAGGGCGCGGCCTGCATAGGCCCCACCCTTGATGACGAGCTTGTCGTTGCCCTTGGCGTAGTCGGCGATGACTTTCGCGGCGGCAACGGCGTCTTCCGAAAAGCCGTAGATCAGCGGGCCGGCCATGGCTGCCGAGGCGCACTCGAAGGGTGTGCCAGCCACCGCGCGACGGGCGAGCGTGTTCTTCAGCACATGAAGATACACGCCCTTGTCGCGCGCCTGCCGGCGCAACGCATCCAGGTGAGCCACGGTGAGGCCACGGTACTCGGCCAGCGCGAGGGTCTGCGAGCGTGCGACTTGCGTCGACACGTCCGCCACCACGGCTGCCTTCTCGTTGCGATTGAGACTCAAGGTCTGCTCCTCACACTACGCGGCGCGGGCCTTTCGGGACCCTTGCCGCACCCAGGTTCAGCGACCTTGCCGTTCGAGAAACCACTTGCACATGCTCTCCAACGGCGGGACCGCCATCTGCGCTGGCTTCGCACCCGGCGCCGGGCTGTTGCCCCGCGCCTTGCGCTCGATTACGGCACCTCGCGGCACCACCAGCGGTCTTGGATGGCCCACCGGATCGCTCCCTGCGGAACGGGCCGGCGGCCCACCAATCGCGCACCCTGGCGGCCGAAGCCGGACGCCAAGGTGCAGCTTCCATCACCCTCCTCAGGCGGCCGGCGCAGCCAGCGTCGCGGTATCCACCCGTACGCCCACGCCCATCGTCGAGGACACCGCCACCTTGCGCAGGTACACACCCTTGCTGCTGGCGGGCTTGGCCTTGTTCAGCGCGTCGATGAGGGCGCGCAGGTTGCCGGTGAGCTTGTCGGACTCGAAGGAGCGACGGCCGATCGTGGCGTGGATGATCCCGGCCTTGTCGACGCGGAACTGCACCTGGCCGGCCTTGGCATTGCGAACGGCCGTGGCGACGTCCGGCGTCACGGTACCCACCTTCGGGTTGGGCATCAGGCCGCGCGGGCCCAGCACCTGGCCCAGCGTACCCACGATGCGCATCGTGTCGGGCGAGGCGATGACGACGTCGAAGTTGAGGTTGCCGGCCTTGACCTGGGCGGCCAGGTCCTCCAGGCCCACCAGATCGGCACCGGCAGCCTTGGCCTCCTCGGCCTTGGCACCCTGGGCAAACACGGCCACGCGCTTGGTCTTGCCGGTGCCGTTGGGCATCACGACGGCGCCACGCACGACCTGGTCGGACTTCTTGGCGTCGATGCCGAGCTGCACCGCCACGTCGATCGACTCGTCGAACTTGGCGGTGGCGCACTCCTTGACGAGGGTGAGCGCAGCGTCGATGGGATACAGCTTCAGGCTGTCGACCTTGCCCTGCAGGGCCTTGGCCTTCTTGGTCAGCTTGGCCATGCTCAGACTCCTTCCACGACGAGGCCCATCGAGCGGGCCGAGCCGGCAATGGTCTTCACGGCGGCGTCCATGTCGGCGGCCGTGAGGTCCTTGATCTTCATCTTGGCGATTTCCTCGAGCTGCTCGCGGGTCACCTTGCCCACTTTCTCCAGGTGCGCCTTGCCCGAACCCTTGTCAATCTTGGCTGCCTTCTTCAGCAGCACCGTCGCCGGTGGCGACTTGAGGATGAAGGTGAAGGACTTGTCCGCGTAGGCCGTGATCACCACGGGCAGCTTCAGGCCCGGCTCGTAGCCCTGCGTCTGGGCGTTGAAGGCCTTGCAGAACTCCATGATGTTCAGGCCGCGCTGACCGAGCGCGGGACCGATCGGGGGCGAGGGGTTCGCCTTGCCCGCCGGGACTTGCAGCTTGATGAAGCCGACAATCTTCTTGGCCATGATGGCTCCTGTTCGAGTTCAAACGCTGGGGTTGCCAGCTCCTCGCGACTCAACCCTGCTGGGATGTCGGCGCGGTCCGGGGTTGCAGGCGGACCGTGCCCGGGATCAGACTTTCTCGACCTGGGAGAAGTCCAGCTCCACCGGCGTGGCACGACCGAAGATCGTGACCGACACGCGGACCTTGGACTTCTCGTAGTTGACTTCCTCGACCGCACCGTTGAAATCGGTGAACGGTCCTTCCTTGACGCGCACCAGCTCGCCCACCGTCCACTGCACCTTGGGCCGCGGACGCTCGGCGCCTTCCTGCATCTGGTTGACGATCTTCATCACCTCGGCCTCGGATATCGGGGCCGGGCGGTTGCGCGCGCCGCCCACGAAGCCCGTGACCTTGCTCGTGTGCTTGACCAGGTGCCAGCTCTCGTCGTCCATCAGCATCTCGACGAGCACGTAGCCGGGGAAGAAACGACGCTCAGTGACAGCCTTCTTGCCGCCCTTGAGTTCCACCACCTCCTCGGTGGGCACGAGGATGCGGCCGAACTTGCCCTGCATGCCGACGCGGTCGATGCGCTCGCGCAGGTTGCGCTCGACCGCCTTCTCCATGCCGGAGTAGGCGTGCACGACGTACCAGCGCATGCCAGCAGCAGCGGCCGAGATGGGAGGGCTCGTGTCGGTCATGGTCGCTTTCCTAGTCTCGTCGCGCAGGTGAGGCGGCTCAACGGCGCCAGCCGAGGATGAGGTCGTACAACACCCACTCGAGGGTCTTGTCGGTCAACCACAGGAACAGGGCCATCACGGCCACGAAGGCAAAGACGTAGCCCGTCATCTGCAGCGCCTCGTTGCGCGTGGGCCAAACCACCTTCTTGACCTCGCGCGTCGAGTCGCGACCGAAGGCGATCAGGCGGCGACCGGGATCGGAGGTGAAGAAGACGGCCACCGCGCCAGCCAGCAACACGAGCAGGGCCACCACGCGCACCCACAGGTCCTGCTTGCCGAGCACGTAGAAGACGACCACGGCTGCCACGAGCAGCAGAAGGGCGCCCGCCAGGCGAGCCTTGTCGGCGCTCGAGGAGACGGTCTCGACTTGTGATTCGGCGCTCATGTGCTTTGCGGGATCGTCCGGGCCAGACTGGCGATGACGGCCGGCACCCCTTTCGGGAGCGTGCCAGCCGCAGGATGTGAACGCAGGCCGTCGTACGAGCCGAAGCTCAGACGACGGTGGCAGGGGCAGAGGGTCTCGAACCCCCAACCTTCGGTTTTGGAGACCGACGCTCTGCCAATTGAGCTATACCCCTCCGCTAATTTCTTACGCGATGATTTTGGCGACCACACCCGCGCCGACGGTACGACCACCTTCGCGGATAGCGAAGCGCAGGCCTTCTTCCATGGCAATGGGGTTGATCAGCTTCACAGTGATGGAGACGTTGTCACCAGGCATGACCATTTCCTTGCCTTCTGGCAACTCGATCGCACCGGTCACGTCCGTAGTACGGAAGTAGAACTGGGGGCGGTAGTTGTTGAAGAATGGAGTGTGGCGGCCGCCCTCGTCCTTGGAGAGAACATAGATCTCGCCGGTGAAGTGGGTGTGGGGCTTGATGGAGTTGGGCTTGCACAGCACTTGGCCGCGCTCGACTTCTTCACGCTTGGTGCCGCGCAGCAGGATACCGACGTTGTCGCCCGCTTGACCTTGGTCGAGCAGCTTGCGGAACATTTCCACGCCCGTGCAGGTGGTTTTGACGGTGTCTTTGATACCGACGATTTCGATTTCTTCGCCGAC
>CAILKA010000262.1 GCA_903834645.1 uncultured beta proteobacterium | reverse complement strand
TCGGTGCCCAGCAGCGCGTCCAGGTGCGCGCGCAGCCGCGCGCGAAAGGCCGTGGCCTGGCTCGCCTGCTCGTCGCTCACCTGGCTCGACCAGGCGAAGCGCTCGGCCACGCCCGGGCCCAGCGGCGGCGCGTAGCGGCGGATGAAGCCGCCATCGGTCGACCAGGCCTCGCGGCCCTGGATGTGGCGAAAGTGCCAGTACATCGCGTCGAACCCGTCGAGCGCCGCCTGAACCGGAGCCGCCGGCCCGAGCACGCCTTCCACGCGCGCACGGGCGGCGGCCAGCGTGGCCTGCGCCTCGGGTGCCACCTGCGCCCACACGTCCTCGGGGGCGAGCAGCCGCACGCGCGCGGGCAGCGGCGTGGCGTCCTCGCCGAGCAGCACCTGCGCCACGCGGGCGAAGGTGGGCACGTCGCGCGTGAACCAGCCGCAGGTGTCCAGGCTCGGGGAGAGGTCCAGGCAGCCCTCCAGGCTGATGCGCCCATGGGTCGGGCGCAGCCCCACGAGACCGCAGTGGCTCGCCGGTGCACGCACCGAGCCGCCGGTGTCGCTGCCCAGCGCAATGTCGGCCAGTCGGTTCGAGACGGACGAGGCCGAGCCCGAGGACGAGCCGCCGCTGATGCGATCGGGTGCCGCGCCGTTGATGGGCGCGCCGAAGTGCGCGTTGTTGCCGTTCATCGAGAAGGCGAGCTCATCGGTGATGGTCTTGCCCACGAAGGCCGCGCCGGCGTCGAGCAGCCGCTGCACGCAGGGCGCGGTGCGCGTCTTGATGCCCGACATCGCCAGCAGCAGCGGCTGCCCGCCGCTGGTGGGGTAGCCCGCCACGTCGTAGAGGTCCTTCACCGCGAGGGTCAGCCCTGCCAGCGGCCCCGTGCCCGCGTGCGGCACGCGCACGAAGGGGTAGGGCATGAAGGCGTGCGCGGTGTCGTCGAGGATGGGCATGGCGGGGAGCTCGTAGGCAGGCGGGGCTCGGGATGGGGCGCGCGCGTGGCGCATGAGGGTGGTTCAGCGTGGAGTGGAAACCGAAGCGGGTTCCGCCCCCGCCCCGGGTGCGTCCGATGCACCGGCAGCGGTCGCATCGGTGCGCACGCAGCGCGCCACGTGGCCGGGCTCGAGCACGACAGGCGCAGGTGGGCTCTGCAGACACCCCGCCTGCGCGTAGCGGCAGCGCTCGGCAAAGGCGCAGCCTGCAGGCAGCGCGGAGAGGTCGGGCGGGGCGCCGCCGATGGTCACCAGGCGCGTGCCCTTGTCCATCGCGCCGTGCGCGCGGCTGCCCAGCAGCGCCAGCGTGTAGGGGTGGCGCGGCGCGCGCATCAGCGTGCGCACGGGGCCCTCCTCGACGATGCGCCCGGCGTACATGACGGCGATGCGGTCGGCCACCTCCACCGCCGCGCCGATGTCGTGCGTGACGAAGACCACACCCAGGCCCAGGTCGCGCTGCAGCTCGCGCAGCAGCAGCAGGATCTGGATCTGCACCGTGGCGTCCAGCGCGGTGGTGGGCTCGTCGGCCAGCAGCAGCTGCGGCCGGCAGGCCAGGGCGAGTGCGATCATCGCGCGCTGGCGCATGCCCCCGCTCATCTCGTGCGGGTAGGCCGCCAGGCGCCGCTCGGGGCTCGGGATGCGCACGCGCTCGAAGAGCTCGAGCGCGCGCTGCTGGGCCTGCTGGGTCGAGATGCGCTCATGGCGCCGGATCGACTCGACGATCTGCGCGCCCACCGTGTAGACGGGGTCGAGCGCCAGCAGCGGCTCCTGGAAGATCATCGAGGCGACACCGCCGCGGTAGTCGGCGAGTTCGCGTGCGTTCATCGCCATCACGTCGCGCCCAGCCACCTCGATGCGCCCGCGCATCTGCGTGCGCCGCGCCGGGTGCAGCCGCAGCAGCGAGCGCAGCGTCACGCTCTTGCCCGAGCCCGACTCGCCGATCAGCGCCACCACCTCGCCGCGCCGCACCTGCAGGTCCACGCCGTCCACCGCCTTGACCGGGGCGCGGCCGCCGGTGAAGGTGACGTGCAGGTCGCGCACGTCCACCAGGGGGGCGTCGGGGTTCGTGCCCATGCCGGATCCGCCGCTCATGCCGATGCTGCCTCAGCCGCCAGGGGCATGGGCGCCGCCGGGGCCTGGCTGTGCCCGCTGCCGCTCTCGTACATCAGGCAGGCCACCGGGTGGGCAGTTGCCTGCCCGGCGCGAGCCGCGCCCGCAGCCAGCACCGGCATGCGCTGCGCGCACACGCCCTCGACCCGCGCGCAGCGCGTGTGGAAGCGGCAGCCCGGAGGCGGCGAGATCGGGTTCGGGGGGTCGCCCGCCAGCGGCGGCACCTCGGTGCGCCGGTCGGGGTCCATCGAGGGGATGGAGCTCAGCAGCGCACGCGTGTAGGGGTGGCGCGGATCCTCGAAGAGCTCCTGCGCGGGGCCGATCTCCACCACCTGCCCGAGGTACATGACCATCACACGGTCGCTCATGTAGCGCACCACGTTGAGGTCGTGGCTGATGAAGACGTAGGTCAGGCCGAAGGCTTCCTTGAGGTCCAGCAGCAGGTTGAGCACCTGCGCCTCCACCGACTTGTCCAGCGCCGACACCGCCTCGTCGAGGATCACCACGCGCGGCTGCAGCGCAAGCGCCCGCGCGATGTTCACGCGCTGGCGCTGGCCGCCGGAGAGTTCGTGCGGGTAGCGCGCCGCAAAGCGGCGCGGCTCCAGGCCCACGCGGGAGAGCAGGTCGTGCGCGCGCTCCACGGCCTGGCCGCGCGGCAGGCCGTGCACCTGCGGCGCAAAGGCGATGCCGTCCTCGATCGTCAGGCGCGGGTTGAGCGACGCGTAGCTGTCCTGGAACACCATCTGCACCTGGCGCCGGTATTCCTTCAGGCCGAGCTGGCGGCTGCCCACGGCGGCGCCTTCGAAGACGATCTCGCCGCGGTCGGGAGCGATCAGGTGCATCAGCAGGCGCGCGGTGGTGCTCTTGCCGCAGCCCGATTCGCCCACCACGCCCAGCGTCTCGCCTTGCCGCACCGAGAAGCTCACGCCGTCGACCGCGCGCACCACCCCGCCGCCGCCGCCCAGCAGCCCCTTGCCCAGCGGAAAGTGCTTGACCAGGCCCGAGACCTCGAGCAAAGCGGCGCCGCTCACGACTTGATCTCCATGGCCGAGCGCAGCGCGTCGCTGAGCAGGTTGAAGGCAATCGAGGTGACGAAGATCATCACGCCTGGCAGCGCGGCAATGGCCGGCTGGGTGTAGATCGCCGTGCGCAGCGTGTTGAGCATCAGGCCCCACTCGGGCTCGGGCGGCTTGACGCCCAGGCCGAGGAAGCTCAGGCCCGAGGCGAGGATCATCGACACCGCGATCAGGCTCGTGGCGTAGACGAAGATGGGCCCCAGCACGTTGCCCAGCACGTGCACGCGCACGATCGTGAAGGCCCCGGCCCCCGAAGCTCGCGCGGCCTCGACGTAGTCGCGGCTCCTGATCTGCGTGGTCACGCTCTCGGCCACGCGCGCGATCGGCGGGATGAACACCACCGTCAGCGAGATCAGCGAGTTGGTGATGCCCGCACCCAGCGCGCCGGACAGCGCGATGGCCAGCAGCACCGACGGGAAGGCGTAGAAGACGTCGACCGTGCGCATGATGGCCGAGTTCAGCAGGCCGCCGGCGTAGCCCGCGACGATGCCGATGAGCGAGCCCAGCACGAAGGCGCACACCACGGGCGTGATGCCCATGAAGAGCGACAGGCGCGCGCCGACGATCAGGCGCGAGAGCATGTCGCGCCCGAGCTCATCCGTGCCGAGCAGGTAGCCCTCGGTGCCGATGGGCTTGAGGCGGTTGAGCATCGAGGAGGCGTAGGGATCCTGGGGCGCGATCAGGCTGCCCAGGACGGCCATCAGCAGCAGCGCGCACACGACGATCCCGGCCCCGATCGCGACCTTGTCGCGCACCAGGCGCCGGCCCACGGTGCGCCAGTAGCCGGGGGAGCGCTCGAAGACCGCGACGGCTGGCGTGGCAGGGTGTGAGGCGGAAGCGGGCGAGGCGCTCATCGGTGGGCTCGGGTGGGGGCGGACGCGGCGCTCAGCCGCGCGCGATGCGCGGATCCAGCAGCGTCTGCACGATGTCCACGACGAGGTTGAGCAGCACGAAGAACATCGCCAGCACCAGGATCGTGCCCTGCAGCAGCGGCATGTCGCGCTGGAAGATGGCCGAGTTCAGCAGGAACCCGGTGCCCGGCCACGCGAACACCGTCTCGATCAGGATCGAGCCGCCCAG
>CAILKA010000261.1 GCA_903834645.1 uncultured beta proteobacterium | reverse complement strand
GGCCCGAGTAGGCCTAGGCAAAGGGCACGAGTTGCAAACCGCCCGGCCGCGGCGGCTCGCGCCGGGCGATCGCCTCCACCACGGCCTGGGCCTCGGCGGCATCGGCGGGCGCGCGGTTCCACACGGCGAAGGTGTAGTCGGTGTAGACGCTGGCGCGGCGCCCGTGGCCGGCCTGGGCGTAGATCAGCACCGCATCGGCCGTGAGCGGGTCGATCTTCCACTTCCACCAGGTGCCCGCGGCCAGGTCGGCCTGCTTGCGCCGCCCAGTGCCGTAGCGCGCCGCACGGTGCTTGAGCATCAGGCCCTCGACGCCGCGCGCGCGCGACTGGGCACGCAGCGTGGCCAGTTCCTCCCAGTCGCGGGCTGGCACCATCGGCGAGACGGGCAGCGCCGAGCCCTCCAGCAGCCGCTCCATGCGCTCCCGGCGCAACTGCTGCGGATGGTCGCGCCAGTCCACGCCTTCCACCTCGAGCAGGTCGTAGGCAACGAAACGCACCGGGGCGTCAGCCAGCACCTTGCGCGTCAGGCTCTTGCGTGCGATGCGCTGCTGCAGCAGCTGGAAGGGCGCGGGCGCGGCCTCGCCGACGCACCAGGCCAGGATCTCGCCGTCGAGCACGGTGCCGTCGGGCAGGCTGGCGGCCAGCGCCACCACTTCCGGAAAGCGCTCGGTGACCAACTCCTCCCCGCGTGACCAGATCCACGTCTGCCCGGCCCGCCGCACGAGCTGCGCGCGGATGCCGTCGTACTTCCACTCGGCCAGCCACTGCGACACCTCGCCCAGCGCCGGGGGCGCCACGTCCAGCGGGTGGGCGAGGAAGAAGGGATAAGGCTGGCCCGCATCCTGCCCGGGTGCGGCCGCGGAGTCGAGCAGCGCCTGGAAGCGCGCGGCAGTGGGCGGGTTGCGCGTGTCGGTCCATCCCATCATGCGCTGGGCAAGCAGCTTCTCGTCCAGGCCAGCCACCTGCGCAAGCGCGCGCTGCACGAGCTGGCGGCTCACCCCCACCCGAAAGCCCCCGCCGATGAGCTTGACGAGCAGGAAGCGCCCGGGCGTGTCGAGCTCGTCGAAGGCGGCACGCAGCCGCTCGCGCTGGGCTTCGGCCTCCAGGCCGCGCAGCGGCAAGAGCCGCTCCTCGACCCAGTGCGCCAGGCCCTCCTGGCCGCCACCCGGGCCCGAAGGCCACACGTGCGCGATCGTCTCGGCGAGATCGCCCACCGCCTGGTAGCACTCCTCGAACAGCCATGCGTCGATGCCCGCCGCCTCGCCGGCGAGCTCGCGCAGCCGCGCAGTCGGCACGACCTGGCGTGGCTTGCCGCCGGCCAGGAACCAGGTGGCCCAGGCGGCGTCTGCGGCGGGGGCCTGGGCGTAGTAGCGCGCGAGCGCCTCCACCTTGTCGGTGGTGGAGGTGGTGGCGTCGAGCCGCTGGTAGAGCGTCGCGAAGTCGCGCATGGCGTGATGAGGCTGCCTGCTCAGGCCGGAGGCCGCGCGCGCAGGAACATCACCGAGCCTGCGCCCGCCAGCAGCGCCAGCACCAGGAAGCCGATCTGGTAGTGCCCGGTCCAGTCGTAGACGACGCCAGCCACGAGCGGCCCGACCACCTGGCCGATCGAGATGACCACGGCCGACAGCCCCATGATCATGCCGATCTCGCGCACGCCGAAGAAGTCGGCGCGCAGCGCCTGCATAAGCGGCCCGCGCAGGCCCCAGGCCATGCCGTGCAGCACCGCGAACACGGCGAGCATCGACACATGCGTGGCATAGGCCAGCATCATCAACCCCACCATGTGCGCGAGCATGCACAAGGCCGCGATGTGCCGCTTGCTCCAGCGGTCACCCACGGCAGCGCCAAGCAGCATGCCCGCGCCCTGCGCGATCGTCATCAGCGTGATGATGAAGCTTGCCTGCGCCAGCGAGTAGCCGAGCGCCTGCTTCATGTGCGAGATGGCGTGCACATTCACGGCCGTGACCACGAGGAGGGCCAGGCTGTGCCCGACAGCCAGCAGCCAGAACGCCTGGGTGCGCAGTGCCTGTGCGGCGGTCAGGCCTTCCTCCCTCGAGGTCAAGGCGCAGGCCACCGCCGCCTGCGGCGTCGTCACCTGTCTCGGCTCCCCATCGACCTCCTGGCCCACCTCGCGCGGGTGACGCCGCAGGATGCTTGCCAGCGGCCAGCCCATGACCAGGATGAGACCCGCCGCGCCCACGCAGGTCGTGCGCCAGCCGAAGGCCGCGATCGACCAGCTCAGCAGCGGCAGCGCGAGCCCGCCAGCGGCCAGGCCCAGTGACATCAGCGACAGTGCCCGCGCCCGCCGACGCTCGAAGAAGTGCATCAGGCACACCGACAGCGGGAAGTAGCCGATCATGCTGCCGCCTATGGCGATCAGCGTCACGGCGGCGTAGAAGCCGGGAATCGTGTCGACGGTGCTGAAGGCCAGGAAGCCGAGCGCGAAGACGATCACGCCCGCGCGCACCACGGCACGGGGCCCGAAGCGGTCGATCAGCCAGCCCAGGACCGGCCCGATGAGCGCGCCTTCGAGCGACTGGATCGCCGCTCCGCCAGCCAGTGCCGTGCGGCTCCAGCCGAACTCCGCCGACAGCACCGCGACATAGACACCGAAGGCCTGCATGAGCAGCGCCGAGATGAGGAACTGCAGCCCGGCGCTGGCCGCGACCATGCGCCAGCCGTAATAGATCTTGGGCACGGCCCCATTGTCGCGCGTGGCGTCAAGGGCCGTTCAGGCCAGGCAGGCATCATCGGCCCGTCCTGAAGGGGCCCGCCATGACGATCCGCAACCTCGACCCCCTCTTCGACCCGCGATCGGTGGCGGTGATCGGAGCCAGCGCACGACCGGCCAGCGTCGGCGGCACGGTGTGGCGAAACGTGCGTGCAGGCTTTGCCGGTGCACGCTGGGCGGTGAACCCGAAACACACCGAGCTGGACGGCGAGCCCTGCCACGCCGACATCGCTGCGCTGCCCTCCGCGCCCGACCTGGCAGTGATCTGCACGCCGCCAGCCACCGTGCCCGGCCTGGTGGCGGCCCTGGGCGCGCGCGGCACGCGTGCGGTCATCGTGCTCACGGCCGGGCTCGATGGCACGACTAAGCAAGCCATGCTCGATGCCGCGCGGCCGCACCTGCTGCGCATCCTCGGACCCAACTGCCTGGGGCTGCTGGCGCCGCACGCAGGCCTGAACGCGAGCTTCTCGCACATCGCGGCGCAGCCGGGGTCGCTCGCCTTCGTGTCGCAGTCCGGGGCGCTGGCCACCTCGATCCTCGACTGGGCCGCCGGGCGCGGGATCGGGTTCTCGCAGGTGGTGTCGCTCGGCGAGCACGCAGACGTCGACTTCGGTGACATGCTCGACTGGCTCGCCTCGGATGTGCGCACGCAAGCCATCCTGCTCTACATCGAATCGGTGCAGGCGCCGCGCAAGTTCATGTCGGCCGCACGCGCGGCCGCGCGCAACAAGCCCGTGCTCGTGGTCAAGGCTGGCCGCTCGCCGCAAGGCCAGGCGGCGGCCGCTTCGCACACGGGTGCGCTCGCCGGCTCGGACCTCGTTTACGACGCCGCCATCCGGCGCGCCGGGATGCTGCGCGTGCAGACGCTGCAGGACCTCTTCGTCGCGGCCGAGACGCTGGCCTACCACCGCCGAGGTGCGGCAGCGCTCGATCCCCGGGCGCTGGAGCGGCTCACGCTCGTGACCAATGGCGGCGGCGCGGGCGTGCTCGCGGCCGATGCGGCCGCGCAGGCCGGGCTCGAGCTTGTGCCGCTGCCACCGGCCGTGAAGGCCGAGCTGGATGCGGTGCTGCCGCCCAACTGGAGCCGCGCCAACCCGGTGGACATCATCGGCGACGCCCCCGTGGAGCGCTACGTGCAGACCCTGCGCACGCTGCTGGCCACGCACGAGACGGGCACCGTGCTCTTCATGCACGCTCCCACCGCGATCGTGCCCAGCGCCGACATCGCGCGCGCGCTCGTGCCGGTGGTGCGCGATGCGCGCGAGCGCGTGGTGTCGAGCTGGATCGGGGGGGCCTCGCTGCAGCAGGCGCGCGACACCTTCCACGCCGCGGGCATCCCGCACCACGACACGCCCGAAGAGGCCGTGCGCGCGGTCGAGATGCTGGCCACCTACGCGCGCAACCAGGCCCAGCTGATGGAAGTGCCGCCCGCGCGCGCGGCCACGGCCCCGATCGAGCTGCACGCCGTGCGCGCGATCGTCGACGAGGTGCTCGAGGGCGGCAGACAGTGGCTCACGGAGCCGCAGGCCAAGGCGCTGCTGGCCGCTTGCGGGGTGCCGGTGGTGCCCACGCGCGTCGTGCCGCCCGATGCCGATCGGGCGCAGGAGGCGGCGCAGGCGATCGGATTCCCGGTGGTGCTGAAGATCCTGTCGCCGCAGATCACGCACAAGAGCGACGTAGGCGGCGTGGCGCTGCACCTGGAGACACCCGAGCAGCTGCATGCCGCCGCCGACGCGATGCTGGCACGGGTGCGCCGCCTGCGGCCAGACGCCGAGCTGCAGGGGTTCACCGTGCAGGCGCAGGTGCGGCGCCCGCGCGCGCTCGAGCTCATCGTGGGCGCGAGCCTCGACACCCTCTTCGGCCCCGTGATCCTCTTTGGCCAGGGCGGCACCGCGGTGGAGGTGGTGGCCGACCGCGCGGTGGCGCTGCCGCCCCTGAACGTGCCGCTGGCGCACGCGCTGGTGCAGCGCACGCGCGTGGCGCGGCTGCTCGCCGGCTGGCGCGACGTGCTCCCGGCCGACGAACCGGCCGTGCTCGGCGTGCTCATCGCGATCTCGCAGTTGCTGGCAGACGAGCCGCGCATCGTGGAGATCGACATCAACCCGCTGCTGGCCGATGCCGACGGTGTCGTCGCGCTCGATGCGCGCGTGCGCGTGAGCGCAGCCGCTCCCGGGGGCGCCAGCAGCTTTGCGGTGCGGCCGTACCCGTCGGAGCTCGAGCAGCAGCTCACGTGGCAGGGCCGCGCGCTGACCCTCAGGCCGATCCGGCCGGAAGACGCCGCGCAGCACCTCGCCTTCTTCGCCAGGCTCGATCCGGCCGACGTGCGGCTGCGGCTGTTCCACAGCGTGCGCACGCTCGAGCCGAGCCAGCTCGCGCGCTTCACGCAGATCGACTACGAGCGCGAGATGGCCTTCGTGGCCACCGCCTGCGATGCAGCAGGCTCTCAGGAAACGCTCGGCGTGGTGCGCGCCATCTGCGACCCCGACAACATCGAGGCCGAGTTCGCGGTCACCGTGCGCAGCGACCTCAAGCAAGGTGGGCTCGGAAGCCTGCTGATGCGCCGCCTCGTCGACTACCTGCGCGCGCGTGGCACCCAGCGCCTGATCGGCACGACGATGCAGGAGAACCGCGGCATGGTCGCGCTGGCACGCAGCCTGGGCTTTGCCGTCAGGCCCGATCCAGCGGATCCCGGGGCATGGCGGCTCGAGCTGATGCTCGATGCGGCCGCGAGCGAAAGAACCAGCGCTTGACGGCCTCCGTGCACACCACATAGGCCGCCACCAGCGCGAGCATGGACGCGGCCAGGGCAGGCGGCATCGGCGCCAGCCCCATCAGCGTGGCCACCGGCTCGATGGCCGGCACCAGCCAGGCGAGGGCGGCCACGGCCACCGTGGCCCACACCAGCAGCGGCGCCGGGCGGCTCCCCCAGCAGGCGCCCTGCGTGCGCAGCACGAGCAGCGCGGCCAGCTCGGTGAGCAGCGACACCACGAACCACGCCCCCTGGAAGAGGGTCTGTGGGGCATGGAAGACGTGCAGCAGCAGCGCAAAGGCCAGCAGGTCGAAGACCGAGCTCAGCAGCCCGAAGACGAGCATGAAGCGGCGCATCGAGGCCAGGTCCCAGGTCTGGGCGTGGCGCAGCAGCGCGGGGTCCACCCGGTCGGCCGACAGCGTCATCGCCGGCAGGTCCGACAGGAAGTTGTTGAGCAGGATCTGCATCGCCGTGAGAGGCAGGAAGGGCAGCAGCGGCGTGGCCAGCGCCATGCTGGTCATGTTGCCGAAGTTGGCGCTCGTGGTGATGCGGATGTACTTGAGCGTGTTGGCGAAGGTGCGCCTCCCGTCCTCCACTCCACGGCGCAGCACGTCGAGGTCCGGGCGCAGCAGCACCACGTCGGCACTCTCGCGCGCCACGTCCACCGCCTGGTCCACCGAGATGCCCACGTCCGCTGCGTGCAGCGCGGGGGCGTCGTTGATGCCGTCGCCCAGGTAGCCCACGGCATGGCCGGTGCGTTGCAGGGCGCGCACGATGCGCTCCTTCTGAGAGGGATCGACCTCCACGAAGAGCTCCGTGCGCGGCGCCAGGTGCCACAGCTCCTCGTCGCCCAGCGCCGTGATCTGCGCGCCCGTGAGCATCGCCTGCGCGTCCAGCCCGACAGCGCGCGCCACGTGCGCGGCCACGTGGCGGTTGTCGCCCGTGACCATCTTGAGCGCCACGCCCCGGGCCCGCAGGTGCGACAGCGCGAGGGCCGCACCTGGACGCGGCGGGTCGGAGAAGCACAGGAATCCCTCGAAGACGAGCCCGACCTCGTGCCGCATGTCGTAGCGCGGCTGGGCGGCCAGGCGCCGGCTCGCGAGCGCCAGCACCCTCACCCCGGCCTCGCCTTCGGTGCGCGCGCGCGCCGCCAGGCGCTCTCGCCCTGCGTCGTCCAGGGCGGTCGGTTCACCCGCGCCCGAGGCAGCCACGTGCGTGCAGCACGCGAGGACGGGGTCGAAAGCCCCCTTCGTCACCAGCAAGTGCGTGCCGGGTTCACCAGGACTGGACACCACGATCGTCAGGCGCCGGCGCACGAAGTCGTAGGGTATCTCGTCGATCTTGGTCCAGCCAGCGGTGTCCAGGCCCGCTGCCTTTCCGGCCTGCACGAGCGCCGTGTCGAGCGGGTTGTCGATGCCGGTCTCGAAGGCGGCGTTCAGGTGCGCCAGGCGCAGCACCTCGAGGCTCGGCTGCCCCTGCGGGTCGCGCGCGGCCGCCAGCGTCATTTCGCCTTGCGTGAGCGTGCCGGTCTTGTCGGTGCACAGCACGTTCATGACGCCCAGATCCTCGATTGCCTCCAGGCGCCGCACCAGCACGCCCGAGGCGGCCAGCTCGCGCGCCCCGCGTGCCAGCGAGACGCTGACGATGGCCGGAAGCAGCTCGGGCGAGAGCCCGACGGCCAGCGCCACGGCAAAGAGCAGCGAGTCCACCACCGGACGGCCCAGGAGCTGGTTGGCCACGAGCACGGCCACCACCACCACCAGCATCACGCGCAGCAGCATCTCTCCGAAGCGGCGCACCCCATGGGCGAAAGCGGTCTCGGGTGCGCGCGCGGCGATACGTGCGCTGACCTCGGCCAGCAGCGTGTCTCGGCCCGTACGCACGATGAGCACGCGTGCCGTACCGCTGCGCACCGAGGTTCCCAGGTGCACGCAGTGGCCGCGCTCGCTCAGCGGTGCATCCACAGCCGCCACGCCCGGGCGCTTTTCCACCGGCAGCGACTCGCCCGTGAGGCTCGCCTCGGTGACCAGGAAGTCGCGTGCCTCCAGCACGATGCCGTCGGCCGGCACGAGGTTGCCCGCAGCCAGCTCCACCACGTCGCCCGCGACGATCTCGCTGGCCGGGCGCAGCTGCAACCGGGCATCGCGCCACACGCGGGCCGTCAGGGCGAGCCGGCTGCGCAGGCGCTGCACGGCCTGGGAGGCCCGCCACTCCTGCGCGAACCCGATGGCCGCACTGCCCGCGACGATCGTGAAGATCGTCAGGGCCTGCATCCACTCGCCCAGCGCCAGCGCGATGCCTGCGCCGGCAAGCAGGATCAGCACCATCGGGCCGCTGAACTGGCGCCCGAGCAGGGACCAGGCAGCCCGCTCCGCCGATGGCGCCACCGCGTTCGGGCCGTCGCGCTGCAGCCGTGCCTGTGCCTCGGCCCGGGACAGCCCCTGCGGCCCCGAGCCGAGCGCCTGCAGCAGCGCCTGCGCGCTCTGGGCCCACCAGGCGCCGGCGGCCGTCACGGCGCCTGTGCGACCGTGCGCACGGCCACGCGCACACCGCTGGCCACGGCAGCAGCCGGATAGACGATGACCGACTCCCCTTCTTGCAGGCCGCTGCGCACCCAGGCAAACCGCGTCTCCCGTGCCTCCAGCCGCACGGCCCGCAGCCGCGCCCTTGCGCCCTCCACCACGAAGGCGGCCACGCAGCCCGACTCGAGCGTCGCCGGCTCCCCGGCCTGAGGGGCCGGACAGCCATCGTCAGCCGGCATCCCGGCCGGCCGTGGAAAGACCGCACCCACCGGCACGCGCAGCACCCGCTCGGCCTGGCGCGTCACCACGCGTACGCCCACCCTGAATCCGTCCCCCAGGCTCGCCCACTGCGCGGGCGGGCTCGTGAGCTCGATCAGCACCCGCACCCGCTGCTCCTCCACCCCGAGTGCCGACACCTTCGTGAAGCCCGCCGGCTCGACCGACCGCACCGTGCCGGCCAGGGCTTGCGGCCCACCCCAGCGCTCGATGCGCACGGCGCTGCCCGGGCGCACCTGCAGTGCGTCACCCGTGAGCAGTTCCACCACCACCTCGAGCGCACCGACGTCGCCCAGTTCGAGCAGCGGCGTACCCGCCGTGACGGTGGCCGCGCTCGCCAGGTGCAGCCTGAGCACGCGGCCGGCCACCGGCGCGCGCAGCAGTACGGTGTCGGCATCGCCGCCCGCCACGGCCGCCGCTGCGGTCGAGATCACGGACGCGGCACGCACAGCCTCGAGTTCGAAGCGCGCCGCGCGTTCGGCCTCCTGCGCTGCCTGCCACTCGGCGCGCGCGGCGTCGCGCGCCAGTCGGTCGCCTTCGGTCTTTGCCTCGGAGACGAAGCCTTGCTGCACGAGCGATTCGGTGCGCCGCCAATCGCTGTCGGCACGCTCCAGGGCCAGGCGAGCCACGCCCACGCGCGCCTGCACGGCCTGCCACGCGGCTGCCGCGGCCTGCGCGCGGGCCTGCTGCTCGCGCCGGGCACGCTCGTCGAGCATCACCGGCAGCAGCGGCTGGAGTCGGGCCACCACGTCGCCGGCTCGCACCGGATCGCCCTCGCGCAGCAGCACGCGTTGCAGGCGACCTGCAATGGGCGCGGAGACGACGTAGCGGTCGCGCAGTCGCGTGCGCCCCTCCTCGTCGATGCCCGCCTCGAAGGGGCCCATGCCCACGCGCGCCGCCTCCACCGTGACCG
>CAILKA010000260.1 GCA_903834645.1 uncultured beta proteobacterium | reverse complement strand
GCGCGCGGACGCACGGCGCCGTCGGACATCACGCTCTTCAAGTCGGTGGGCACGGCGCTGGAGGACCTGGCCGCGGCGCGCTGCGTGCTCGAGGGCTGACCTCGGCTGGCTCGCGGACTCGGCCGGCCCGTCACGTACGGCGCCGCGCCGGGGACGGCCTCAGCGCGAACGCCGCACGCGCAGGATTTCGTCGAGGATCAGGCAGATCGCGCCCAGCGTGATCGCCGCATCGGCAATGTTGAAGCTCGGGAAGTAGCCGCCCGTGAAGATCGGCTCGAGAAAGCCGAAGCGGAACTGCAGGAAGTCGATCACGTGGCCGTGCAGCAGGCGGTCGATCACGTTGCCCACGGCTCCGCCGATGATCATCGACAGCGCGAAGCAGAAGAGCTTCTGCGTCGGGTGGCTGCGGATCATCCAGAGCATGAAGCCCGAGGCGAGCACGCCGAAGCCGACGAAGAACCAGCGCTGCCAGCCCGAGGCGCCGGCCAGGAACGAGAAGGCCGCGCCCGAGTTGTGCACGCGCACGAGGTTGAAGAAGCCCGTGACGGGCCGCACGTCGCCCAGCTGGAACCAGCCGGCCACCAGCGTCTTGGTGAACTGGTCCAGCAGCATCACGAGCACGGCCAGCGCGAGCCAGCCGGCCAGGCTCGGCCTGCTGCTGTTGCCGCTGCCCTTGCCTGGGCCCTTCACACCGCGCGCGGCCACCCGCCCGCCTCAGGCCACGGCGCGGGCTTCGCCCGCACCGTACAGGTTGCTCGTGCAGCGCCCGCAGATCGTCGGGTGCGCGGGGTCGTGCCCGACATCGTCGCGCCAGTGCCAGCAGCGCTCGCACTTGGTCGCGCCCGAAGGCGTGACCTGCACCGCAAGCGCCTCGCCCGGCACGATCGTGACGGCCGAGGTGATGAGCACGAACTTCAGATCCTCGCCCAGCGAGGCCAGCAGCTCGTGCGTCTCGGGCGGCGCAGTGAGCGTCACGTTGGCCTGCAGCGATGAGCCCACCGCACCGGCCGTGCGCACCTCCTCGATGGCCTTGTTCACGGCCTCGCGCACGTGGCGGATCTGTTGCCAGCGTGCCAGCAGCGCCGCGTCCGGGGTGGCCAGCGGCCACCAGGAGCGCGTGAAGATCGACTCGCCTTCCTGGTCGAACACGGCCCAGGCCTCCTCGGCCGTGAAGCTCAGGAAGGGCGCCATCCAGCGCAGCATCGCGTGCGTGAGGTGCCACAGCGCCGTCTGCGCGCTGCGCCGCGCGTGGCTCTTCGGGGCCGTGGTGTAGAGGCGGTCCTTGAGCACGTCGAGGTAGAAGGCGCCGAGATCCTCCGAGCAGTAGACCTGCAGCTTGGACACCACCGGGTGGAACTCGTAGACCTCGTAGTGGGCGAGGATCTCGGCCTGCAGCTGCGCCGCGCGGGCCAGCGCCCAGCGGTCGATCTCGAGCATCTCCCCCACCGGCACGGCGTCGGCCTGCGGGTCGAAGTCGCTCGTGTTGGCCAGCAGGAAGCGCAG
>CAILKA010000259.1 GCA_903834645.1 uncultured beta proteobacterium | reverse complement strand
GTGCCGGCACCGGCGGCGGTGCCGCAGCCTGCGGCCGGTTCGGCCGGCCAGGCACCCGGCGTGCCCGCCGGCGCGCCGCTGGCGGCGCCCGAGGCGGTCACGGTGGCCACCGACGTCGTCAAGGCCACGGTGAGCACGCTGGGCGGCACGATCACGCGGCTGGAACTGGTCAAGTACACCGACCAGAACGACCGCTCGCGCAACGTCGTGATCTTCGACCAGAGCGCCAAGCGCCTGTACCTCTCCCAGACCGGCCTCATCACGAACCAGGCCGGCGTGGTGCTGCCCAACCACCTCACGCCAATGAAGGTGGTCAGCAGCGAGCGCACGCTGGCCGATGGTGCCAAGGAGCTCGTGCTCAAGCTCGAGTCGCCCGTGATCGACGGGCGCCGGCTCGTCAAGACCTACACCTTCAAGCGTGGCGACTACGTGGTGGGCGTGCGCCACGAGGTCTACAACGAGGGCACGGCGCCGGTGCAGCCGCAGCTGTATCTGCAGCTCGCGCGCGACGGCAACCCGCCCGAGGGCGAGAGCTCGTTCTACTTCACCTTCACCGGCCCGGCGCTCTACACCGATGCCGCCAAGTTCACGAAGATCGACTTCAAGGACATCGAGAAGGGCAAGGCCAGCCACGACAAGGGCGCCGACAACGGCTGGGTGGCGATGGTGCAGCACTACTTCGCCTCGGCCTGGCTCCTGCCCGACAAGACCGCGCGCGAGTTCCGCACCGCCAAGGTGGCCGACAACCATTACTCGATCGCGATGGTGGTGCCGCTGGGCGAGGTGGCGCCGGGTGCCAGCAAGGCCTTCGACTCGCGCCTGTTTGCTGGCCCCCAGGAGGAGAACGACCTGGCCGCGCTGGCTCCCGGGCTGGAGCTCGTGAAGGACTACGGCTGGTTCACGGTGCTGGCCAAGCCCCTGTTCTGGCTGCTCGACAAGCTGCACGGGATGATCGGCAACTGGGGCTGGGCCATCGTGGCGCTCGTGGTGCTGCTCAAGATCGCCTTCTACTGGCTCAACGCCAGCGCCTACAAGTCGATGGCCAAGATGAAGGCCATCAACCCGCGCGTGATGGACCTGCGCGAGCGCTACAAGGACAAGCCCCAGCAGATGCAGCAGGAGATGATGCGCATCTACCGCGAGGAGAAGGTCAACCCACTGGGCGGCTGCCTGCCCATCCTCGTGCAGATGCCCTTCTTCATCGCGCTGTACTGGGTGCTGCTGTCCAGCGTGGAGATGCGCCAGGCGCCCTGGATCGGCTGGATCACCGATCTGGCCGCCAAGGACCCCTGGTACATCCTGCCCGTGCTGATGACGGGCTCCACGATGCTGCAGACGTGGCTCAACCCCACGCCGCCCGACCCCGTGCAGGCCAAGCTCATGTGGATCATGCCGCTGGCCTTCTCCTTCATGTTCTTCTTCTTCCCCGCGGGCCTCGTGCTCTACTGGCTGACGAACAACATCTTGTCGATTGCGCAGCAGTGGTTCATCAACAAGCGCCTGGGGGTGCTGGGCAAGTAGGCCTGCGGGCCGGCCCGGATCGACGCGCAGGCCGGGGTCGTGAGATGCATCACGCGGATGGCTGCGGCCCGGGCGTCGGCACGCTTGCGGCGTGGCGCACGCGGGCGCACGATGCCTGCATGCGGGTCGACCCGGCCACCACCGGCCGGCTCAGGAGCCACCCGTCCCGGACGACCCTCTCCGGGGCTTGCTCCACCCGCGCCATACACCGCTTGCGCCCCGTGCGCGCCTCACGCCCCGCCCCGTGCGGGGCGCTTCACTTGGGGCCCGGCCGCGCTCGCGTCCAGGCCCTCGTCCAGGGCCGCGAGGGCGGCCCGATGCGGACGGACCTCGACCCATGAGTGAGCACGTGCTTTCGGCCAGAGGCTCTCCCATTGTGGCGATCGCCACCGCGCCGGGGCGGGCAGCAGTGGGCATCGTGCGCGCCTCGGGCGCCGATCTGCGGCCTCTCATCCTGGCCGTCTGCGGCCGCGCGCTCACCCCGCGCCAGGCCACGCTGCTGCCCTTCCTGGACGCGCACGGCCAGGCCCTCGACCAGGGCCTGGCGCTGCACTTTCCCGCGCCGCACTCCTACACCGGCGAAGACGTGCTCGAGCTGCAGGCGCACGGCGGGCCGGTGGTGCTGCAACTGCTGCTGGCGCGCTGCCTGCAGGCCCTGCCCGGTGCGCGCCTGGCGCGCCCGGGCGAGTTCACCGAGCGCGCGTTCCTGAACGACAAGCTCGACCTCGCGCAGGCCGAGGCCGTGGCCGACCTCATCGAGGCCAGCACCGAGGCTGCCGCCCGCTCGGCCGGCCGCGCGCTGGCGGGCGACTTCTCGCGCCGCGTGGAGGCCCTCGTGCGCCCGCTCGTGGCGCTGCGCACCCTCGTGGAGGCCACGCTCGACTTTCCCGAGGAGGAGATCGACTTCCTCGAGCGCGCCGACGCGCGCGGGCAGCTGCGCGCGATCGACGCAGCCCTGCGCGCCGTGCTCGGTGGCGCGCGACAGGGCGCGCTGCTGCGCGAAGGCCTGCGCGTGGTGATCGCCGGCCAGCCCAACGTGGGCAAGAGCAGCTTGCTCAATGCGCTGGCCGGGGCGGAGCTGGCCATCGTCACGCCCATCCCCGGCACCACGCGCGACCGCGTGAGCGAGTCGATCCAGGTCGAGGGCGTGCCGCTGCACATCACCGACACCGCGGGGCTGCGCCCCGACGAGCAGGCCGCCGACGAGGTCGAGC
>CAILKA010000258.1 GCA_903834645.1 uncultured beta proteobacterium | reverse complement strand
GCCTGCCGCGGCGCGCACCTCGTCACCACCGATGTGTGGACGAGCATGGGCTACGAGGCAGAGAACGACGAGCGCCGCAAGGCCTTCGTCGATTGGTGCGTGGACGACGACATGATGGCCGTGGCCCAGCCCGATGCCCTGTTCATGCACTGCCTGCCCGCACACCGGGGCGAGGAGGTCACGGCAGAGGTGATCGACGGGCCTCAGTCGGTGGTGTGGGACGAGGCGGAGAACCGCCTGCACGTGCAGAAGGCGCTGATGGAGTACCTGCTGCTCGGCCGGATCGGCTGAGCCCCGCCCCATCGGCCTCGGCCAGGCCCGGCGCGCCCAGCACGGACTCGATGTCGCGCCCGGCGCCGTCGATCAGCCGCAGGCAGGCGCGCTCTGCCAGGTCCGGCGCGCGCGCGATCACCGCGTCCAGGATCTCCCGGTGCAGCGGCAGCGACAGCGCCGGCCCGTTGGGCCGCGCGGTGGAGATGCGAAAGCTCGTGCGCAGCAGCGCCTCGAGCGTCTTGCCCATCTGCTGCAGCATGCGGTTGTGGCAGGCGCCGATGAGTGCGCGGTGGAAGGCGAGGTCCTGCACGACGTAGTCGCCCTCGCCCGCGATGGCGCGCCGCATGCCCTCGTAGGCCTGCTCGACCACCGCGATCTCCTGGGCCGTGGCGCGCGCGGCGGCCAGCCGCACCGCAGCCGGCTCGACGACGCGGCGCATCTCCTGCAGGTCACGCAGGAACTCGTGCGTCGGCCCGGCCTCGGTCTGCCAGGCCACCACATCCGGGTCGAACCAGTTCCACTGGCTGGCCGGCAGCACACGCGTGCCGAGCTTGGGCCCGGTGACGAGCAGCCCCTTGGCCACGAGCGACTTCACCGCCTCTCGCACGACCGTGCGGCTCACGCCGTAGTGCTCGCACAGCGTGGGCTCCGGTGGCAGGCTCGATCCTGGCGGATGGCGCCCGGCCACGATGGCCGAGCCCAGGGTGGCCAGCGTCTGCGCGAGGATGTTCTTCATGCCGTCGCGCCTGGCCCGACCGGGGTACCGTTGCCTCGGGGCTCAGCCGCGCACGAAGAGCGTCACGAGCGGATCGGGGCCGGCCTGGCGGCTGCGATGGCCGTGCCGGGCGGCATCGAAGGCCTCGCCGGTGGGCAGCACATCGGCTGAATGGAAGTGCTCGCCCGGGCCGAAGCTGCGCCAGCTGCCATCGTGCAGGCCGATTTCCATGCGCCCGGACAGGATGAAGACCCACTGCGGGTTCTCGGTGCAGTGGAAGTCGCTGGCAAAGCCCACGGGGCTGCTGCGCAGCTGGTAGCCGCCACTGGGCATGAGGGCCGACAGGCGCGCCTGCGGCTTGCCCTCGGCGAGTGCCAGGCGCACTTCGCGCCAGCGGGCGCGGCCGTCGTGGTCGGTGAAGAGCACGACCTTGGCGAATTCCGGGGTGTCCATGGCGGCTCCAGGCAAGTGGGCAGGGCGACGGGTCAGAGGGTGGCCGTGACGCCACCGTCCACGTACAGCACGTGACCGTTGACATAGCGTGACGCATCGCTGGCCAGGAACACCGCCACGGGCGCGAGGTCGTCGACCTCGCCCCAGCGCTTCTGCGGCGTGCGATTCATGAGCCAGGCGTTGAAGGTGGCATCGGCAGCCAGGCCTGCCGTCAGCTCGGTGCGGAAGTAGCCCGGACCGATCGCGTTGACGTGCAGCCCGTGCGGCGCAAGGTCGATGGCCATGCCCTTGGTGAGCATCTTGGCCGCACCCTTGCTGGCCGTGTAGGCCGCCGTGCCGGGGCGCCCGAGCTCGCTCATCACCGAGCAGATGTTGATGATGTGGCCGCGCCCGCGCGGCACCATGCGCCGCGCCACCGCCTGGCCCACCATGAACAGGCCATCGATGTTCGTGCGCAGGATCAGCTGCCACTCGGCCACGGGCTGTTCGTGGAAGGCGCCGCGGCGCGTCGTGCCGGCGTTGTTGACGAGGATGTCGATCGGGCCGATCTCGGCTTCGATGGCCGCCACGCCCGCCTCCACCGAGGCCGCGTCCGTCACGTCGAAGGCGCGGTGGTGCACGGTGTAGCCCTCGGCCGCCAGCTCGGCGGCCGTGCGGGCGAGGCGCTCGCCGTCGCGCGCGTTGAGCACGACGGCGGCCCCAGCCTGCGCCAGCCCGCGCGCGATGGCCAGGCCGATGCCGGTGGAGGAGCCGGTGACGAGCGCGAGCCGGCCGTCCAGGCGAAAGGTGGAGGCATCGATCATGGGGTGGGCTTCCTGAGCTGGCGGCACACCGCCTGGACAATGGCTTCGGGAGACTGGGCGACGTCGACCGCGATCGCACCCTCGTCGGAGCCGGGGGATTCGAGGGCCGCGAGCTGGCTGGGCAGCATCGAGGCAGGCATGTAGTGGTCGCGCCGCGCCGCCAGCCGTTCGGCCAGCAGCGGCGCGGGGCCTTGCAGGTACACCAGCCGCAGGTCCGGCGCGACCGCGCGGAGTTGGTCACGGTAGGCGCGCTTGAGGGCCGAGCAGGCCACGACCACCCCGTCGCGCCGGCCCCCGGCGGCAGCCAGGCGCTTGCCGATGGCGGCGAGCCAGTCCTGCCGGTCGGCGTCGGTCAGCGGCACGCCGGCGGCCATGCGGGCGATGTTGTCGGGCGGGTGCAGCTCGTCGCCGTCCTGGAAGGGCATCCTCAGGGTCTGCGCCAGCAGCCGGCCGACGGTGCTCTTGCCGCTGCCGCTGACCCCCATCACGACGATGCGCACGCGCTGCGGCTCCTGCGACCTCAGCCCAGTCGCTGGCCGCTCTGGCCGTCGAAGACGTGCACGGC
Source organism: uncultured beta proteobacterium (assembly GCA_903834645.1). GTDB lineage: Bacteria > Pseudomonadota > Gammaproteobacteria > Burkholderiales > Burkholderiaceae_C > Rubrivivax. The sequence continues at coordinate 556 of CAILKA010000258.1, read as the reverse complement.
AGCCGGGGCCACGCGCAGGTACACGCGGTCCTCGGGCTTGGCCGAGGTGCGGCCGTGCATGACGACCACCAGTTGAGTGCCGGCCACGTCCAGCAGGAGCTCGGTCTCTGCGCCGGTGGGCTCGACCACGACCACGCGCGCCTCGATGCCCTCGGACGCCAGCACGAGGTCGCCTGGGCGCACGCCATAGTGCACCGTGCCGCCCTCGGCCGGCTGCACACCGGGCGGCAGCGGCCAGCGCTGGCCGAGCGCCTCGACGGCGCCGCCGCGCACCGTGCCGGCGAAGACGTTCATTGCCGGCGAGCCGATGAACTGCGCCACGAAGAGGTTGGCGGGCCGATCGAAGAGCTCCAGGGGGGTGCCGATCTGCTCGATCAGCCCGTCGTGCATGACGACGATCCGATCGGCCATCGTCATCGCCTCGATCTGGTCGTGCGTGACGTAGACGGTGGTGGTCTTCAGGCGCTGGTGCAGCGCCTTGATCTCGGCGCGCATCGCGACGCGCAGCTTGGCATCCAGGTTGCTCAAGGGCTCGTCCATCAGGAACACCTGGGGC
>CAILKA010000257.1 GCA_903834645.1 uncultured beta proteobacterium | reverse complement strand
GCCAGGCGCGCCACGATCTGTTCGTCCGTGCGCACGACTGCCCCGGGCGCGGCCAGGCCTCGCGCCTCGACCGCCGGCCCGACCAGCCCCCACACCGCCTTCTCCGCACTGCCGTCGGCCAGCTTGCATTTCGCGCGCAGCACGAACATCGACAGTCGCTTGAGGGTGGGCGCCAGCAGGTCGGCGCTGCAGGCCAGCCACCACTCGTCCGGGCCGCCGCGCATCACGACGAAGGTAGCCAGCAGGCGGCCCTTGGCGCTGCAGTATCCGGCCAGCCGCGCGTGGTGCTCGTCCAGGGAAAGCACATCCTGCGTCAACTGCCCCTGCAGGAAGCTTCCCGCATCGGGGCCCCTGGCGACGATGAGGCCCCAGCTCGTCAGGGGCAGCGCGCCCACGGGCCGCAGGCCGGTCGGAAGGTATGGATCCATCGCCTCATTATCATCAGGCCCGCCATGCCCGCCCGCGCCCCAGGGACTCGTCCACGCCAGCCCGCGAGGTTGCGCATCGCCGTCGCCCTCGCAACCGCCCTGGTGCTGCTGGCTGCGCTGACTGCCGGCGCCGTTGCCTGGTGGTTGCATCGCCCGCTCGACCTGGCCCAGGCGAGCGTGGAGGTCTCGATCGAGCCGGGTACCTCGCCGCGGGAGGTGGCACGCCTGTGGGTGGAGGCGGGCGTGCAGACCTCGCCTGCCTGGCTGTACGAGTGGTTCCGCTGGTCGGGCCAGGCCCGCCGCATACGCGCCGGCAGCTACGAGGCGGGGCCCGGCACCACGGCGCGCACGCTGCTGGACAAGATGGTGCAAGGCGACGAGACGCTGGAGACCGTGCGCATCATCGAAGGCTGGACGGTGCGCCAGATGCGAGCCGAGCTGGCCCGCTCCGCGCATCTGCGGCCAGCCACCGCGCAGCTCTCTGACGCCGAGCTCATGCGCGCGATCGGGGCGCCGGGCGTACCGGCCGAAGGCCGCTTCTTCCCGGATACCTACCGCTACAGCCGGGGTGTGAGCGACCTCACGGTGCTCAAGCGCGCCCATGCCGCGATGCGTGCGCGCCTGGAGAAGGCCTGGCAGGAGCGCGATCCGGACACGCCGTTGCGCAGTGCCGAGGAAGCGCTCGTGCTGGCCTCGATCGTCGAGAAGGAGACCGGGCTGGCGAGCGACCGTGGGCTGGTGGCCGGCGTCTTCGTCAACCGCCTGCGCATCGACATGCCGCTGCAGACCGACCCGACCGTGATCTACGGCCTGGGCGAGGCCTTCGACGGCAACCTGCGCAAACGGGACCTGCTCGCCGACACCCCCTTCAACACCTACACGCGCCGGGGCCTGCCGCCCACGCCGGTCGCCCTGCCTGGCATGGCCTCGCTGCGCGCCTCGGTGCGTCCGCAGGCCACGCCAGCCCTGTACTTCGTGGCCCGCGGCGACGGCGGCAGCGTCTTCAGCGAGACGCTGGAAGCCCATAATCGAGCGGTGAACCGCTACCAGCGCGGCGGCCGATGAGCGGCCGCTTCATCACCTTCGAGGGCATCGACGGAGCCGGAAAGTCCTCCCACATCGAGGCGCTGGCCCTGTGGCTGCGTGCGCGCGGGCAGCGGGTGGTCGTCACGCGGGAGCCCGGCGGTACCGAGCTGGCCGAGGCGCTGCGTGAGCTCGTGCTGCACCGCTCGATGGATGCCATGACCGAGGCGCTGCTGGTGTTCGCGGCCCGTCGCGACCACCTGCGCACGCGCATCGAGCCTGCGCTTGCCGAGGGCAGCCATGTGTTGTGCGACCGTTTCACCGATGCCACCTTCGCCTATCAGGGCGGGGGCCGCGGCTTCGACGCCGAGGTGCTGCAAACCCTCGAGGGCTGGGTTCAGCAAGGACGCCAGCCCGACCTCACGCTGTGGTTCGACCTGCCGGCTAGCCTGGCGGCCCAGCGCCGCCAGGCCGTGCGGCGCCCAGATCGCTTCGAGGCCGAGGACGAAGCTTTCTTCGCTCGCGTGCGTGCCGGCTACGCCGCCCGCGCGGCGGCCGACCCGGGGCGTTTTTCGGTGCTCGATGCGGCGCAGCCGCTGGACGCCGTCTGGCAGCAGGTCCAGGCCACGGTGGAGGCTCGTCCATGGTGGTAGGCGAGAGCGGCGAGCTCCCGCTGCCCTGGATCGAGCCCGTGCTGCGCCAGGCCCTGGCCGCGCAGAGGGGCCACGCGCTGCTTCTGCATGCGGCGCCGGGGGCCGGCGCGCTGCAACTGGCCTCCACGCTCGCGCAAGGGTGGCTGTGCGAAGCGCCGCCTGAGGCTGCCGGAGCGCCTGCACGCCGTCCCTGCGGGCGTTGCCCTGCCTGCCGCCTGGTGCAGGCGAGCACGCACCCGGACCTGATGCTGCTGGTGCCCGAAGAGGTGGCCCTGGCCCACGGACTCCCGCTGGATCTGGACGAGAAGCGCAAGCCCAGCCGCCAGATCCGCATCCAGGACGTGCGGCGCGCACTCGACTGGATCGTGACCACGAGCGGCCGCGGCCGCGCCAAGGTGCTCGTGGTGCATCCGGCCACCGCGCTGAACGCCGTGTCGGCCAGCGCGTTGCTCAAGACCCTCGAGGAACCCCCGGCCGGGGTGCGCATCATCCTGACTGCCAGCGATCCGGCCCGGCTGCTGCCCACGCTGCTGAGTCGGTGCCAGCGTCTGCGGCTGCCCTCGCCTGCACCCTCTCAGGCGCTGGCCTGGCTGCAGGCGCAGGGGATCAACGATCCTGCCTTGTTGCTGGCGGGGGCGGGCGGGCTGCCCCTGGAGGCCAAGCGCCTGCACGAAGCCGGGATCGGGGCGCGGCAGTGGGCTGAGCTGCCGCAGGCCGTGCAGCGCGGCGAGGCCACGTTCTTCGAGGGCTGGGGGGTGCCAGCCGTAGTCGATGCGCTGCACAAGCTGTGCCATGACGCGATGGTCACGCGTGCCGGTGGAGTCCCACGCTACTTCCCGGCCTCCACGGTGCCGCCGGGCGGTACGTCGGCTGCCCTGGCAGCCTGGCAGGGGAGGCTTCAGGCGCTGGCCGCCCATGCCGAGCACCCTTGGAGCGAACCGCTTCTCGTGGAAGCACTCGTGCTGCAGGGCCAGTTGGCCCTTTCGGCCAAGCCGGTCTTCGCTACACTGACCGCATGAGCACGCCAGAGGTCAGTTCCTTGGTTCCGCTCAGCGCCACCCCAGCCGTCCCGGCCACCGGGGCCGTGCGCCCGAGCGTCATCCAGCTTGTCTTCAAGGAG